>JBQGOU010000252.1:0-2568 GCA_052086865.1 Cellulomonadaceae bacterium | reverse complement strand
GACCCAAACCCCATCCCCCGCCCGGGCCCCCCCTCCCAAACACCACCACCCCCCCCCCCCCCCGCCGCTCTACAACCCCAATCGGGGCCCCCCCCCCCCCCCGCGATTGGGAGACACGCCCTAGTCAACTCACGCTGAGATCCGTTCTTCTGCTCGAAAACGACATCTGCAAGAATGGAGAGATCGCTCGGGTCGCTACAGTCGCCATCGTTCAAGACTCCATCTTGAACTAGCCGACGATGGGCATCACGGGCATATACCGCTCCCGTCGCCAGGCTGGTCGGCGCTTCGATCGATACACCCGCACCCACCACCAAGACGATCTTGCTTCCCGCGTCATCCGCTGCTTGGCGGAGGAGTTCGGAAGGAAGCACTGGCGAAGAGCCCGGAAGCACGGAGGCAGCATCTGCGCTATCACCATGTGTCCCAGCCAAGCTCACCTCCGTATTCGGCCTGCCTGAGCTGCTCGGAAGCACGCCGTCAGGAATCCATGTCCCTAGCGTATCGGTTTGCGTGAGTACCCTGCCTAGAAAACGTCGGTACGCAGCTGATAGCGGTTTTGCTACGATTTAGCACGAATGGCTATGGTTTCGGCAATCGGGTGGGGATAGAGGGGCAGCGACCCGGCGCGGCTGAGTAGCGGTCAGAGTGCTCTCCCCTCCACAGTCCGCTGAGACGGCTCACGATTGGGCTGCACCCTCGTGGCCGCTCCGTCAATACGGTGGACTTCTTGGAGCGCGCCTTCCGCCCTGGCGTGATCGATGCGTTGCGCCGTGGACTCGGGCCGGAGCCCAAGCGGGCTCGGCGTCGTGACGGCGTATCGGTCGCGGTATGCAGCGATTGTCCGTGCTGCCACCATCCACCGGTCACGCACCGATTCGGCAGCGGGAACCTCACCGAGTGATGCGATCCATTGCACGCCGTCGGCGATGGCCTTCCCGAGCACTGCGTCGGCTCGCTGAACGATTAGGCCACGACGTTCGTCGAGCGCCCGACGCATGTCGTCAGCAATCGCACCCATCGCTTCGGGTACGAGCCCAGCAATGAGCCTCGGCGCCCTACGTGCGCGTCCTGCTCCGGCAGGTCGATCCGTGGCGGTGGCGAGCCGATGCCGCATCACCGCAGCGATGTCGTCCGCGTCGCCGAAGTCGCGTGCTCGCACCAGTCGTGGGAGCAGGATCGCGAGGTCATGATGGTTGGCTTCAGCACGGCGCAGTTCGGCGGTCAGCGGTCCGAACGCATCCGACTCGATCACATCATCAGCCTGTTCAGCGTTGAGACCGGATGCCCGCACCAGCGTGGCCCACCGGTCGCGCTGCGCGGCCGCGGCGATCGTCTCGTACTCGGCGGCGAGCTGCGCGACCGTTCCCCAGGCCTCTTGCTCGACGGTGATCGTTTCATGCGCGGAGAGTTCAGCGCCGACATGCTGGAGAACGCCGTTGAGAACGCTGCGGCCGGTGACTTCATCGTTCTCACCAGGATGTGGACCATCGTGGGAAGCATCGGGGTTGTCGACCGTGATGTAGGCGACGTTGGCGTCTCGACCCCGTGTCATCGCCACGTAAAGAGTCTCCCTAGTCATGTTCGAGTCGACGAGCACATGGGCAGTGTCGGTCGTGAGACCTTGCGCACGGAACGACGTTACTGCGTAGCCGAGTTCAACGTGCTCCGCGACGTAGTCGGCTGGCAGAAGAACGCTGGTCCCCCAGGAACTTCCAGCCCGTCGAACAAGCATCGATCCATCGCGTCGAACGTCGACGACGTTCCAGCGGTCGCCGTTGCGCACCCATCCGCGTCCGGCCAGTAGGCGGCGGTCATTGCGGCGCGTGATGACGATATCTCCGGATGCCGCATGCGTCCCGTCGTGCAGCTCGGATTCACGCGACCCGCGAACGGTGCCATCAAGGATCAGATCGGTGTGCGCTCGGTTGTTGAGTGCGGTCACCGCTTCATTGGAGTCTGAGACGAGAACCGTTGCACGCCCCGCGACGAGATCACTGCGCCAGGCAGCATACGCTGCATCGATCATTTCCTCGGTATCACCGTCAACGATGCGTTGGTGCTCGTCGTAGGTGCCAATGACGTCGGTGTGGCCGTGGCGGAGATCGAGGGACGCACGCTTTTCCCAGTCGTGCGTGAAGCGGTGAACGTCGACGAGTTCGGGCACGTCATAACGATCGTGCGTGAGCATCCCAAAGGCGCCGCCCGCGTCGACCGCCTGGAGCTGTGCATAATCGCCGACGAGTAGCACTTTCGCCCCAGCATCAGCAGCAAGCTGGGTGATTCGGTCCAGGGAGAGCGTTCCCGCGAGTGAGGCTTCATCAACGATGACGAGCTGTCCCGGATGAAAGGTCTCACTTTCTCGCAGGTGATTCTGCCACCACTTCGCCGTGTTCTCGGTGGTGATCCCGAGATCCTCGGCAAGCACTTGTGCCGCACTCGAAGAAGGTGCCAGTCCGACAACGGATCCTTGGCCGTGATCCTTTTCCCATGCCCGGCGTAGTGCGCTCATGGCGGTCGTTTTGTCGACGTGTCGGGTTTGACCGACGTACCTACCAGGTGAATGGA
>JBQGOU010000251.1:0-5151 GCA_052086865.1 Cellulomonadaceae bacterium | reverse complement strand
AGGGACAAGGGCCTCGAGATGCCCGACGACGCGTTGATCGAAACAACCGAGTCTCCATCGACCCAGTCTTCGCCCGCCCAGTCACAGCCGCTCTACCAGCTGAGCCCCTCGCTCCACGAAGTCCTTCAGCAGACTCCGTCGCCCTTCGACGCCCAACATCGCCGACAGATTCATCGTGACTTTGCTCGCGCCCTGGTGCGCGAGAAGCGCGACCCCGACGTCTGGCTGGCGCTGCGCCACGCCCGGCTCGCAGAGGACTGGGAGACCTTGCACATGCTGTGGGTCCGGCACGCGCTGGGCCTGCTCAACCGGTCGATGGAGACGACCATCTGGGCGTTCGGGTCGCTGCCCAGCGAGGCACTGCGCACGTACCCGTTCCTGAAGTTCGCCGCGACGTTCTTCGACCCCACCCTCATTGCCCACGACGGTGAGGACCGCCGCGCCACGCTGCGGGCCGTGTTCGCCACCCTCCCGGCGGCGGCCCGAGCACTGTCGACCACTCGCAACGGCACCATCACGCTCCACCTGCTCACTGGCCTGATGCTCCAGCAACGTTCCGACGGCGCTCTGACTCGCGCGCAGCACGCTTCCAGAAGGCTCGGCGCGGAGCTCGACCGTCAGACGCGCAACGGAGGTGTCGACGATTCCGGGCTGGAAGCATGGTGTCTGCTCCAGATGGGCACGACGTCGCTCATCGCGGGACGGCTTGAGGAGGCTCGCATGTTGACCCTCGATGCCTACGGCGCCGGCCTGGCCGGCGGCATCGACTCCGCGCAGAACGTCGTCAACGCCGCTGCTCAGCTCGCGACGATCTACGCACTCGAGGGCAGCACCACCGAGGCGCAGCAGTGGGTCGAGATCTCCGATGGTCACCAGTGCGCCTCGTGGTTCGACAAGCTCATGCGGCTGCCTGCACGGATCGCCGAGGCCATGGTCTCGCTGGACCGTCTTGAGTGCATCGACGGATCGCTCGGTGGCGAACGGGAGGCCGGGTGGCGCGGCGTCGAGATGTGGCCGTTCATCGCTCGCATCACGGCCCGTCGAGAGGTGCTGCGCGGGGCAGCTCCGCGGGCACTGCTCGATCTCGACCGCAGCCGGGCCAACCATCCCGTTCCGCGCGGGGGCTCGCAGCCACTCGAGATCGAACTGCTGCTCGCGGGCCCTCAGGCCGATGCGCTGGTCGCCGTGGGACAGGCCGGGCGGGCGCGAGCCGCGCTCGAGCGGATCGCCGCGCGCTCTGCGCAGACACCAGATCACATCGCGGGAATCGCCGTGCCCTATGCCCGCGCGATACTGCACTGCGGGGAGACCGCCGCGTCGAGACGAGTCGCGTTCGCGATCGCCCACGGGAGCGGGGTGCATCCGACGGCCGACCGGCTCGAGGCGACATTCCTGCTGGTGGAGATCCTGGCGGCTGAGGAGGGGAACGCTCAAGCGCGGGAGAAGTTTCGCGTCGCCCGGCAGGCGGCGGACGAGCTCCAGCTCTGGCGGCTCTACGCCACGTTGCCGCCCGCGCTGCTGGCCGAGCTCACCGCGGACGACGGCGATCCGCTGCCTGAGCACGTCCGGTTCTGGCTCCAGCGACACGGTCCCGTCTTTCCTCCGGTGCCCGAACGCCCGCGCCTGACGAGGCGCGAGGCGATCGTGCTTGAGCGCCTGGTGACTGAGCCGTCCCTCGCCCAGATCGCCGCGGAGCTCACGGTGTCCGTGAATACGGTGAAGTCGCAGCGCTCCTCGCTGTATCGCAAGCTCGGTGCGCGCTCCCGGGAGGAGGCGCTGGCCGCGGCGGCCCGGCTCGGGCTGCTGGACGACCAGCCGCCCGTCGAGTAGCGGGGCGCAGGCCGCTCCCCCTCCCCTCCGGCGCCAGCGCTCGCCCCACCCGTCGGTGAGGCCCCACCCCTCGGTGATGTCGCGTGTCCCAGGGTGAGTTCGCGTGCTGCAGCACGCGAAACCACCTCCGGACACGCGAAATCACGGAAACGAGCGGCAGCCCGGCGCCCGGCGAGCCCCGGCTGGCCACGCCCGGCGGCTCCGGGTTACCCCACCAGGCGGTGGTAGGCCTCGCCCAGTCGCTGGGCGCCGAGGATGAGGTCGTGCTCGCTGGGGTCGCTGTAGGTCAGGCGCAGGTACCCGCGCCACTCGCGGCCGCCGCGCGGGGCGAACCACTCTCCGCGCTGGTAGTTCACGCCCGCGTCCTGGGCCAGCTCGAACAGCCGCGCGAAGTCGAGGCCCGATTCGCGCCCCGACTCCGCCCCCGCATCCAGGAACCGCGGCCACAGGAAGAACCCGCCGCGCGGGGCCGGCACGTCGAGCAGACCGGGCAGCGCGGCGTGCAGGGCGTCGGTCAGCACCCGGGCCTTGTCGGCGTACAGCGCCCGCGCGCGCTCAATCGCCACCGGGTAGCCCGGGTCCGTGATCACGCGCGCGACCACCTCCTGCAGGACGTTGGAGGACTGTCCGTCCAGGCGGTTGCGCAGCTTGGTGACCTGACCGACCAGGTCCGCGGGCAGCACGATCCAGCCCAGCCGTAGGCCGGGCCCAGCGTCTTGGAGAAGGAGTTCACGTGCAGCACGCGGTCGCTGGCGTGGAACGCGGAGACGTCGGCCGGGGCGCCGTCGAACACCAGCTCGCGGTAGGGGTTGTCCGCGATGACGTAGAACCCGTAGCGCTCGGCCAGCTCGGCGAGGCGGCGGCGGCGCGGCGCGGTCAGCACGGCGCCGGAGGGGTTCTGGAGGTCGGGCACCGTGAACACGGCGGCCGGACGCAGCCCGTCGGCCAGCAGCCCGGCCAGGTGCTCGACGTCCAGGCCGTCCGCGTCGACCGGCACCGGGCGCACACGCACCTGACCCGGCCCGCCCACCACGTCGAGGGTGCGCAGGAACAGCGGGTACACCGGGTCGTCGACCACCACCTCGTCCCCGGCGTCGAGCGTGGCGAGGGCCGCGAGCGCCAGCCCGTGCGCGCCGCCGTCGGTGATCAGGATCCGGTCCGCCGCAACACCCTCACGCTCGGCGATGACGGTGCGCAGCGACTCGAGCCCGCCGGCGGGGCCGTAGGCCGGGCTTGCGGTGAAGTCGGCGCCGTTGGTGACCTCGGCGGCCGCCGCGCGGTACAGGTCGACGGGCAGCACGCGGGGGTCGGGGTTGCCGCCGCCGAGCGACACCGTGCCCGGCGCGTGGCGGATCAGGGTCGCATCGCCGAAGCCGACACGATCGGGCAGGGCGCGCAGCAGGTACTCGATGTTGCCGTAGACGGTGCGGGAGTTGAACAGGTTGAACTGCTGGAACACCATGCCGATGTCCCGGCGTTGGCGGCGCAGGGCCGGGGTGCTCAGGCCGGCGAGGTCGACGCCGTCCACGAGCACCCGGCCCGACGTCGGCCGCTCCAGGTAGTTGATGGTGCGCAACAAGGTCGACTTGCCTGCCCCGGAGCGGCCGATGAGGCCGTAGATCTCCCCCTCCTGGACGGACAGGCTGACGCCGCTGAGCGCGTCGACCTGCTTGCCGCCGGAGTGGAAGGTCTTGGAGACCGCCTCGATCGAGATCTCCGGTGTGGATGTCATGGGAGGGGAGGTGCTCAGCTCTCCTGCTCGGCGGCCTGCGCCTCCAGGTCGGCGAGCGCGGCGCGCAGGTCCTCGACCGGAACCTCCACCAGGGTCTCCAGCCCGCGCTTCTCCTCGGCGTGCGCCGCGATCACGCGCGGATCCTGGTAGACCTCCTGCAGGGTGGCCCATGCCGCGTCGTCCGCACGGTCGGCCGTGGTGGCGACCACGATGACGTACGGGGCGGCCTCGGGTGCGGAGCCGTCCTCGAGCAGCAGCGCGTCCTCGGGAGTGATGTTCTTGGCCGGGTCGAAGTCGTCGACCGCGATCACGACGCCGTCGATCTGCGGGTCGTCGTAGCCGGTCTGCACGGACTCGTGCGCGATGCGCACCAGCTCGATGCCCAGCGGGTTGGAGCTGATCCCCGACTCGTCCGGGAACACCCCGGCGTCCTCGGAGACCTCGATCAGGCCGGCGTCCTGGAGGATGAACAGCGAGCGGGCGAAGTTCGCGACGTCGTCCGGCACGGCGATGCGGGCGCCCTCGGGGAAGTCCTCGGCGCTGGCGTGCTTGCCGGAGAACAGCCCCCACTGGGACACGACGGTGGAGAACACCGGGGTGATGTCCGTGTCGTTCGCGGTGTTGAACTGGCTCAGCCAGGCCACGTGCTGGAAGGAGTTGCCGTCCACCTCACCGTTGACCAGCGCGGTGTTGGGCAGGTACGGGTCGTCAAAGTTGGTGAACGGTCAGACCCTTCTCCGCGGCGACCTCCACGATCTTGTCCTGGAAGTCGCTCTGGTTGGTGTCGGCGATGCGCAGCGTGGTGGTGCCATCGGCCGACGCGCCGGCGTCGTCGCGGTTGAGCAGCCAGATGGCAAGGACGGCCACGACAGCCGCAGCGACGGCGGTTCCGGCAATGATCAGCGTCCGCCGGCGGCGGCGCTGGTTGCTCAGGTGCTGGGTGATCTCGGGGTTGACGGTGCTCATGGGTGGGCTCCTGGAGAGAGTGCGGGGTGGCCGCTCGAGGCGGGCGGGAGTGGTGCGCGGGTCGGACGGGGTGGCGCGCCGGACGTGTGCGCCGGAGTGGTGCACCGGACGGGCGCGGAGGGTGCTGGGGCTCGCTGCGTCAGCAGCAGGTCAGCCGCGGACAGCAGCCCGGACAGCTCTCGCGGTCGCCGTACGCGGCAGCGCGACGGTCCGCGGGGAGATCCGCGGGCGAGTCCGCGGGGAGGTCCCTGCGGCGGGAGGGGTCGAACGACATGGGGTGACTGTAGGAGGACCGGGGATTGTTTCGGCCATGCCCGGCACAATCGTCCACCTAGTGGACAGGATGCAGGCTGATCGGCGCCGCCGCAGCCCCCGTCGCTCTTCGAGCACTGAGGTCCGGGCCGAGCACGAAGGTCCGGACCGACCTCGTAGGGTGCAGCACGCGAAGTCACGACCCGGCACGCGAAGTCAGTCCCGCTACCAGCGACGCGCCCGCCCTCCATCGCCGAGTTCGGTCGGGGGGGGCGGAAACCGGGGGGGGGCGGGCCGGGTTGGGGCGCCCCCACCCGGGGGGGGCCAGGGGGCCGGGGTAAACCAGCCCGAACCCGCCCCCGCCCACGCCC
>JBQGOU010000250.1:0-5198 GCA_052086865.1 Cellulomonadaceae bacterium | reverse complement strand
ATCCGCCCGTAACCGTGCGCCTCACGCCGCCGGACGACCTCTCGGTCGCCGAGGTCGGCGCACTGCGCGCCAAGCAGCTGCGGAGCAGGGACGTGACCGCGACGATCGTGGACCTCGCGATCCGCGGCTTCCTGCGCATCGAGGAGGTGCCGCGCAAGCAGGAGGGCAAACCCGCGAAGAACTGGCGGCTCGTGCGCTCGGAGCAGGCGGCCGACGGCCTGCTGCCGCACGAGGACCTCCTGCTGACCTCGCTGTTCGCGAAGGGGCCGACGGTGAAGATGTCCGCGCTCGAGGACACCTTCGCCAAGGATCTGGCCGCGGTGCTGGCCCTTGTGGCCGATCGCCTCCTGGAGCGCGGGCTCGTGAACCAGAAGCTCGGGGCGGAGGGGGCGAGCCTGCCGTCGTTCAAGCAGCGCACCGCGCTCGGGCGGGCCTACTACGAGCAGATCCGTGGCTTCGAGGAGTACCTGACCGGCGTGGAGGCGACTCAGCTGGACACGAGCGAGGGGCAGGAGGCCTTCAGCGGCTATCTGCCGTACGCGATCGTGTTCGACGGCGTGGACCGCTGGGCGGGGACCCTGTCCGCCCTCGAGGATGACGGCGACGCGCTCGCGCCGCCCACCTGGTACGCCGCCTACTACGGGGCGTTCAGCTACCACGCCTTCGGCGCGTCCTTCGACCGGTTCACCGACCGTGCGTCGACGGCGATCTCATCGACCCCCGGGTCCTCGGGCGGCTCCGGGTTCAGCGGCAGCGGCGCGAGCTTCTCCGGCGGGGGCGGCGGAGGCGGCGGCTCGCGGGGGCTGTGACGGAGGCGCCCAGGAGCCCGGGCGGAAGGCCCGCATCCCGACTCACCTCGCAGCACCGACCCGCACGCAGCACCTCCCCGTGGCAGGATGACGAGCAGGTCGGCCCACCGCGGGACTCCCCCCAGGTCGCGGCGCGCTGATCCTGCTCGGACCGCCCCCACCCCGAGGAGACTCGATGCGCATCGCCCTCACCGCCACCTGCATCGCGGACGTGATGTTCCCCCAGGCCCCGCAGGCCACGGTCACGCTGCTCGAACGGCTCGGCCACGAGGTCTTCTTCCCCGAGAAGCAGACCTGCTGCGGCCAGATGCACGTGAACACCGGCTACTACGACGAGGCCGTCCCCGTCATCCGCAACCACGTCGAGACGTTCCTGCCCGCGCTGGACGGTGAGTGGGACGCCATCGTCGTCCCCTCCGGCTCCTGCACCGGGTCCATCCGCCACCAGCAGGCGATGGTGTGCGAGCGGGCGGGCAAGAAGAAGCTGGGCGCCGCCGCGGCGGCGCTCGCGGAGAAGACCTACGAGCTCTCCGAGCTGCTGGTGGACGTGCTGGGGGTGACCGACGTCGGCGCGCACTTCCCCCACCGCGTGACCTACCACCCCACCTGCCACTCGCTGCGGATGCTGCATGTGGGCGACAAGCCCGTACGCCTGCTGCGCGAGGTGGACGGCATCGACCTCGTGGAGCTGCCTGGTGCGGACAGCTGCTGCGGGTTCGGTGGGACGTTCTCCCTGAAGAACGCCGAGACGTCCACCGCGATGCTCGGGGACAAGATGGCGAATGTGAAGGCGACGGGCGCGGAGATCCTCACGGCGGGCGACTACTCGTGCCTCATGCACATCGGCGGCGGCCTGTCCCGGATGCGCAGCGGGGTCCGCGTCATGCACCTGGCCGAGATCCTCGCCAGCACCCAGTCGGCGCCGGCGCCGGTCCCGGAGGAGTCGCCGGCGGCTGCCGCCGCGGGAGGTGCCCGATGAGCACCTTCCTCGGCCTGCCCACCGTGCGCGACCACCACCTGCCGGACGGCGGCGACCAGACCTCCTCGGCCACCGAGCCGGTGTTCGGCGACGTGCCGCACCCGGACTCCCCGCTGCGCTGGGGTGAGACCTTCCCGCAGGCCGCCCGCGCCGCACTGCAGAACACCCAGCTGCGCCGCAACCTCAAGCACGCCACCTCCACCATCCGGGCCAAGCGAGCCGCCGTCGTGGGCGAGGTGCCGGACTGGGAGGACCTGCGCGAGGCGGGCTCCACCATCAAGGCCCATGTGATGGCCAACCTGCCGGACCTGCTCGCCGAGCTCGAGCGCAACGTCACCGCCCGCGGCGGCGTGGTGCACTGGGCGCGGGACGCCGCGGAGGCCAACCGCATCGTCACCGACCTGGTCAAGGCCACGGGCGAGACCGAGGTGGTCAAGGTCAAGTCGATGGCCACGCAGGAGATCGGGCTCAACGAGGCACTCGCCGAGGAGGGCATCGCGGCGTTCGAGACGGACCTCGCCGAGCTGATCGTGCAGCTCTCGGACGATATGCCCTCGCACATCCTGGTTCCCGCGATCCACCGCAACCGGGCCGAGATCCGCGAGATCTTCCTGGAACGCATGGCCGAGGTCCCCGAGGGGATGACTGACGCCCCGCGCGAGCTCGCCATGGCGGCCCGCGCCCATCTGCGGCGCAAGTTCCTCGCCGCCAAGGTGGCCATCAGCGGCGCCAACTTCGCGATTGCGGACACCGGCACGCTGACCGTCGTCGAGTCCGAGGGCAACGGCCGCATGTGCCTCACACTCCCGGACACGCTCATCACGGTGATGGGCATCGAGAAGCTCGTGCCCACGTACGAGGACCTCGAGGTCTTCCTGCAGCTGCTGCCGCGCTCCTCGACCGGTGAGCGGATGAACCCCTACACGTCCCTGTGGACCGGCGTCACCCCCGGGGACGGCCCGCAGCAGTTCCACCTGGTGCTGCTCGACAACGGCCGCACCAGGGCCTTGGCGGACGAGGTGGGGCGCGCGGCGCTGCACTGCATCCGCTGCTCGGCGTGCCTGAACGTGTGCCCCGTCTACGAGCGGGTGGGTGGGCACGCGTACGGCTCGGTCTACCCCGGCCCGATCGGGGCGATCCTGACCCCGCAGCTGACCGGATCCACCGGTCACGACGACCCGAACAACACCCTGCCGTACGCCTCCACGCTGTGCGGGGCGTGCTACGAGGTCTGCCCTGTCAAGATCGACATCCCCACACTGCTGGTCCACCTGCGCGCCCGCGACGTCGACCAGGACCGCTCGCGCGTGGTGCCCACGGCGTGGGGCGCGGCGATGAAGGCCGCCTCCTTCGCCATGTCGGACCCCCAGCGCTTCACCCTCGCCGGGAAGGGCGCCGGCGCCCTACGCCTGCTCGCGCACGGCCGCGGCCGGGTCACCGCCCTGCCGTACCCGGGCTCGCTGTGGACCCGGTCGCGCGACCTGCCGGTTCCGCCCAAGCGCTCCTTCCGTGAGCGCTGGGCCGAGGACCACCCGCCGGGCGGCGGCTCCGGCGACAGGCGAAGGCCCGATGGCGGAGACGGGGCGGGACGATGAGCGCGCCGACGGCCCGCGAGGAGGTGCTCGCCCGCATCCGCGCCGCGCTGGGCACCGGCGCCGGGGCCGACGCCCCGATCACCCGGACCTACCGCGAGACCGGCGAGCACGCCGCCGGCTCGGACGCGGTGGTGGCCACGCTCGTCGACCGGCTGGTCGACTACAAGGCGATCGTGCACCAGGTCGGCTCGGGCGAGGAGGTGGCCGCGACGCTGGGCGAGCTGCTGGGCTCAGCCGGGTCGATCGTCGTCCCCGACGGCCTCGAGGAGGCCTGGCTCGGTGAGCTCGGCTCGGTCACGATCGTGCGGGACTCGCGCACGGACGCCCGCAGCCACGACGAGCTCGACCACGTCGACGGCGTCGTCACCGCGGCGCGGGTCGCCATCGCCGAGACGGGCACGATCGTGCTCGACGGGGAGCCGGACCAGGGCCGACGCGCGATCACGCTCGTGCCGGACCTGCACGTGTGCGTGCTGCGCGCGGAGCAGGTCGTGCAGACCGTTCCCGAGGCGGTGCGGCTGCTTGGCGCGCACCCGGACCGGCCGCAGACGTGGATCTCCGGGCCGAGCGCCACCAGCGACATCGAGCTCTCCCGCGTCGAGGGCGTGCACGGTCCGCGCACGCTGCACGTGGTCGTCGTCGGCTGAGCGACGGGGGACAATGGTCGCCGTGAGCGACGCCCTCTTCGACCTGCCCGACGGCGCACGGCGCAGCCCCCGCCACGTGGTCCTGCTCACCGGCGCGTCCGGTTCGGGAAAGACCTCCCTCACCCGCCGGCTCGGCCTGCCGGTGGTCGCCCTCGACGACTTCTACCGCGACCTGGACGAGCCGGACATGCCCGCGCGCTTCGGCATCGTGGACTGGGACGATCCGGCCAGCTGGGACAAGTACCGTGCCGTGGACGCCCTTGAGCAGCTGTGCCGCACGGGCGTCGCCGACGTGCCCGTCTACGACATCCCCACCTCGCGGCGCACGGGGACCGTGCGCCTGGATGTGTCCGACGCCCCGATCGTGCTCGCCGAGGGCATCTTCGCCGCCGAGCTCCTGGAGCCGTGCCGCGCCGAGGGCCTGCTGGCCGACGCCATCTGCCTGAGCCGACCCCGCCTGGTGACCTTCTGGTTCCGGCTGCTGCGTGACCTCGCGGAGTCCCGCAAGCCCCCGGTCACCCTGGTGCGCCGCGGCTGGGCGCTGCTGCTGGCCGAGCCGGGGATGGTTCGCGGCTGGGTGGCCCGCGGCTTCCGGGCCCGCACGCCCGGCCAGGCCGAGCGCGACATCCGGGCTCAGCTGGGCCGCTGAGCCGCGGCTCCCGCACCGACCGTCCCCGCCAGATTCTGCTGACCGCGCTCTCCTGGCCGTGCGTGGCTGGGCTCATTACGCTGGGTGCACCCTTGGGCCGGCGAAGATCGGAGGGCTGCGGTGACACCGCAGGGCAACGTGGCCACCGGCGCGCGTCTTGACGGCGACGGTCGCTCACCCCTGCGCCGGGTGGTGCGCGAGTCCTGGCAGCGGTCCATGGGTTACGCGCTGGACCGGGACCGGGATCCCGACCTCGTCGACATGACCGACGACGATCTGCGCAGCTACCGCGCGGCGCACCCCCTCGCGGGTGCGCTGCCGATGATCCAGCAGCTGCTGCTGCGGCACACGGTCGACTCCGGGCTCGTGGTCGCCGTCGGCGACCAGGCCGGACGGCTGCTGTGGGTCGACGGGGACCGGGACCTGCGTCGGCGGGCGGAGGCCATGTCCTGCGTCGAGGGCGCCGACTGGTCCGCACGGGCCGTCGGCTCGTGTGCGCCGGGCACCGCCGTCGCCGTC
>JBQGOU010000249.1:4264-5239 GCA_052086865.1 Cellulomonadaceae bacterium | reverse complement strand
CGATCGACACCAGCGCACGCACTCCCGTCACCCCGCCGGTGCTGACCTGCCCGACGCCGACGGCGGGTGGCACCACCAGCCCGACCGGTGCACAGGGGGGCGGGGCCGTCACGGTCCAGCCCGGTGCCCTCGGCACCACGTCGTCCGCCGGCACCGTCAGTGCCACAGGCGGCGGGGCCGGTGCGGTCACCGGCACGGCGCCCGGGGCCGGGTCGGCTCAGGGCGGCGGCGCGAACGGCGCCGGTGGCGCTGTCAGCTGCCCGACGCCGGGCGCGGGAACGAGTGCCCCCGGCGGCGGGGCGACCGGTTCGGCAAAACTGGGCTGGAGCGTGGCCGCCGCCGTGGCCGAGGCCGTGCGCAAGTACGCCGAGGAGCAGGCCGGCGGGTCCGGCTCGGGCGCCGCAACCGGTTCCGGCCTCTCCGGTGCCACGCCGCTGCCTGGCATCGGCTCCGGCAGCACGCCGGCTCCCGGCTCGGGCAGCTCCGGTAGCGCGGGCAGCTCCGGCGGATCGACCGGTTCGAGCTCAAGCGGTCAGTGCGGCCCCGGGCTGTCCAGCCCCGGCGTCTCGCTGCCCGGCGGCACCGGCTCGGCCACGGCGCCGGCCACCGGTTCCGGAGGTGGAGCCGGTGCCTGCGCGCCCGGTCTCGCTTCGGCCGGAGGTACGGGCACCAGCGGCGTCGTGGGGACCACCGCGGCGGGCACCCGCGCCGACGTCGGCTCGCTCGGCACCGGCGGCTCGCTCGGCTCGGCCGGCGCTGTCGGCACTGCCGGACTGTCGTCCGCGGGGACGGGACTGGGAACGAGCTCCGGACCTGGCACCGGCTCGTTCGGGTCCGGCGGCAGTGGCGCCGGCGCCGGGTACGGCGCCGACTCGGCCGGCGGATCCGGATCGGGCACCACCGGCGCTGGTGGCGGCACGGGCGCGAGCCCCGCGGCCGCGGACGTCACGGCGGGGGCCAACCCCTCCACGTCCA
>JBQGOU010000249.1:3524-4254 GCA_052086865.1 Cellulomonadaceae bacterium | reverse complement strand
CCACCACCGAGGTCCGCTCCGGTGCGAGCACGGGCGGCGGCCTCGGCACCGCCGGCACGGGTGCCGAGGGGCGCCTGACCGGTGCGGTCGCCGAGACGGGCGGCGGCATCGGGCTCGGCGCCGCGGTTCCGGCCGGCCTTGCCGGCGCCGGTGCGGTGGCGATGGGTGCCCTGCGCGCCCGCCGTGACGCGGACGCGAGCGACGACGACGCCCAGTTCCTGACCGACCAGCTCGACGCGGTGCGCTGAGCGAGCGCAGCACACGAACCAGCACCACACCAACCAGCACGTCCCAGCGATATCAGCAGCACGAGCGATACCAGCAGCACCCCGAGAAACACGATCCGCACGGACCTCCCGTGCACCGACGAAAGGACACACCATGAGCACCGGAACCCTCTACGGCATGGACATCAACGCGGCCCGCGACCTGGTCCGCGTGATGAACTCCGACGCTGACACGATCACGCAGCTCACCTCGCGACTGACCCAGCAGCTGCAGAACACCCCGTGGTACGGCCCGGACGCGACCCGCTTCAACTCCGACTGGAGCGGCCAGTACGTCCCGGCGCTGCAGAGCATCGTCAACGCCCTGCAGGAGAACGCGGCGATCCTGTCCAGCCAGGCCGACGACCAGGAGCGCGCCTCCAGCTGACCCCACCGGGCGGGCCCCCGCCCCCGCCCGCCGCCGCCCCCCGCGGATCAGCCCCTTGTGTGTCACCCCACTGCCA
>JBQGOU010000249.1:0-3514 GCA_052086865.1 Cellulomonadaceae bacterium | reverse complement strand
GTCGCGAGCTCGCGGCCACCCGGACGTGGGGCGCGCACACCGCCCCGGACCCCGCGGGGTTCGCCCCCCCACAGGCCGGCGGTACCCCATGAGCAACCCACTCCCGCGGCGGCCCCGCCGGGCCCCCGCGGGGGGCCGCCCTCCGGGCCCCCCCCGGGGGGGGGCGCCCGCCGCGGGGGCCCCCCCCCCCGACGCGCTTCAGCCAGTTCTGTCTCACCGCAGTCCCTCCCACCCCAGCTCTCTCCCCTCGACCCTCCGGAGCCGACCATGTGGCGACTGACCGTCCGGCCCAGCCGGGACTCCGCGCTGGACCCCGTCGACGTCGTCGTCGACGCGGCCCCCGGAACGCGGGTGGGCGACCTGGCCACCCAGCTCGGGGAGCACCTGGCCGGACCGGGGTCGCGGATCCTGCTCGCCCCGACCTCCGAGGGGCGGCCGTGGGCCGCCGGGGAGGCGCTCGCCGACTGCGACCTGCGCGACGGCGACGTGCTCGACGTCACCGACGTCGCGGACCAGTGGCTGTCCCGGCCCGCCGCACCGCGCACGCTGCGCGCCCACGTCCGGGTCGTCGACGGCCCGGACGCCGGAACCGTGGTCCCCGCCGACTCCGACGTGGTCGTTCTCGGTCGCTCCGCCCGCTGCACCGTGCGCCTGAGCGACCCCACCGTCAGCCGAGAGCACGCCCGGGTCCTTCTCGCCGCGGACCCCGTCGTTGTGGACCAGGGGTCCGCCCACGGCACGTTCCTCGACGGGCGGGCCGTCACCGGTGCGCAGCAGGCCGGCTGGAACACCCCCATCCGACTGGGCCGGACCACGGTTGTCCTGGTCCCGGCTGGCGCCGCCGTGCCCGCGCGACCCGCCGCGGTGCTGCGTTCGCCCCGGTTCGGCCCGCAGGTCGTGCCGGCCGAGCACGACCTTCCGGTGCCGCCGTCGGCCCCCCGCAAGCAGCCGCTGCCGTGGCCGATGATGCTGATGCCGCTGCTGATGGGCGGCGCGATGTTCGCGACGACCCGCAGCACCTTCTCCCTGATCTTCATGCTCGGCTTCCCGCTGATGATGCTCACCTCCCACCTGATCCAGCGCCGCAGCGCACGCGTGGAGCACGAGGGGGAGGTCGTCGCCTGGCGCACCGAGGTGGCCGAGGTCATGGCGCAGCTCGACGCGGACGCCCGGGTGCAGCGCGAGCAGACGCTTGAGGACGAGCCCGAGCTGGACGAGGTCGTCGCGCGCGCCGCGGGCAAACACCACGACGTGTGGAACCGCCAGCCGGACGAGGACGACTTCCTGCACGTCCGGGTCGGGCGCGGGCCGCGGCCCGCCCTCGTGACCGCGAAGGTTCCCACAAGCGGCGACCGCGCCCTGCGCGCGGAGCTGGCCGAGGCGGCGACGCGCCGCGCGACCCTGTCCGAGCTGCCGGTGCCGGTACGGTTCGCAGACGGTGGTCTGACCGCCGTCGTCGGCCCCGACGGCGACGTCGACGAGTTGCTGCGTGCCCTGCTGGTGCGCCTGGCCGTGGCGCACTCGCCCACGGACGTCGCGGTGCGCGCTGTCCTGGGACCTGAGCGGGCGCATGTGGAGTCCTGGTTGCGCTGGCTGCCGCATGCGGCGAATGGTGCCGAGGGCTCGGTGGCGATCGGCGCCGCTCGGGGCCAGGAGCTGCTCGAGGCCCTCGCCGCAGGGACGGGACCCGGTCACACCGTGTGCCTCGTCGACGACGGCGTCGGACTGCCGCGCCGCCTGGTCGAGGCCGTGGCGGCGCTGGGCAACGAGCACCTGCACCTGGTGTGGCTCGGCTCGGACCTGCATGCGGTGCCGGCGGCCACCGGCACGGCCCTCGACGTCGCCGCCATGCAACTGTTGACGGCGCGGCGCGGCGGCGTGGAGCCGCTGACCACGCTGGACCGCCTCGACCTCGCCTCGGCGTGGAAGGCCGCGCGGCACCTGACGGCCTACCGCGACGAGGCCGCGGTGGCCGCGGCGGAGCTGCTGCTGCCGCCGAGTGTGCGCCTGCCTGAGGTGTCCGGCGACCTGCGCGACCCGGACGACGTCGGCGGGGTGCTTGAGCGGTGGGCGAGCAGCACCGGGCTGCGCGCGCAGCTGGGCGCAGGTGCGGACGGACCGGTCACGATCGACCTGCGCGAGGACGGCCCGCACGGCCTCGTCGCCGGAACCACCGGATCGGGCAAGAGCGAGCTGCTGCAGTCGCTGATCTGCTCGCTCGCCATGAACAACCCGCCCTCGCGCATCACGTTCCTGCTGGTCGACTACAAGGGCGGGGCGGCGTTTCGCGAGTGCGCGGACCTGCCGCACAGCGTCGGCTACATCACCGACCTCACCCCGGCCCTGGTCCAGCGCGCGCTCGTCTCCCTGCACGCCGAGCTCACGCACCGCGAGCACCTGTTGGCCCAGCACGGGGCGAAGGACCTGGTGGCCCTCGAGCGCTCCCACCCCGAGGTGGCCCCGCCCAGCATGCTGATCTGCGTCGACGAGTTCGCCGCGCTGCTGGCCGAGGTGCCCGAGTTCGTGGACGGCATGGTCTCCATCGCGCAGCGCGGCCGCTCGCTCGGCATGCACATGCTGTTGGCCACGCAGCGCCCCGCCGGGGTCGTCACCCCCCAGATCAAGGCGAACACCGACCTGAGGATTGCCCTGCGGGTCGCCTCGCCCGAGGACTCCTCCGACGTCATCGACAGCCCCGACGCCGCCCAGCTCTCGCGGCGCACCCCGGGACGGGCCTGGCTGCGGCGCACCGGGCACGGCACCCGTGAGCTTGTGCAGGTCGCCTGGGTGGGGGCGCACGAGGAACGTCACGAGGCGGGCACCGCGGTGCGCGTCGAGCCCTTCACCGCCCTGGGCCGATCGGGGTCGGCGGGCCGCACGGGCCACCTCGACCCGCGCACCGATCTCGAGCGCCTGGTCGAGACCGCGACGACGGCGTTCGGCCGCACCGGCGCCCGGCCGCCGCGCAAGCCGTGGCTCCCCCCGCTGCCGCACGACCTGGCGCTGGGCCTGCCCGGCGAGCGCATTGTGCTCGTGCCTGGCACGGCGCCGGACGCCCAGGACGAGCTGCTCGTCGCGGGGACTCGCGCTGACGCGCACACGGTCCGGGCGCAGGACGGGCAGGTGGTTCTCGGCCTGCGCGACGACCCCGCACGCCAGACCCAGGAGCCATGGGCCGTCGACTACGCCCGGGTCGGTCACCTGCTCGTGTTCGGCGCCTCCGGCAGCGGCAAGACCGAGCTGCTGCGCACGCTCGGTGCGAGTGCAAGCGCGAGCGGTGAGCCCGGCGCCCCGGGCGCGATCGTGTACGGCATCGATGCGGGCGGCGGCGGCCTCGGTGTGCTCGAGACGCTGCCGAGTGTGGGCTCGGTGGTCACGGACCGCGCAATCGAACGGGTGCTGCGGCTCGTGCGGCTGCTGCACCGCACCGTCGTCGAGCGCAACGAGGCGATGGCCGCCCGCGGCGTCGCGGACCTTGCGGGGCTTGCGGACACGGGGGTGCAGCGGATCCACC
>JBQGOU010000248.1:0-5245 GCA_052086865.1 Cellulomonadaceae bacterium | reverse complement strand
AGAGCGGCGCCGCGTCCGTGACGACGTGCTCACGTGGGCGAACCTGGTGACCCTCATCCGGCTGCTCGGGCTGCCGGTGTTCGTGTGGCTCGCACTGGTGGCGCAGGACGGCGTCGCGGCCACCGTGGTCCTCGTGCTGATCGCCGGCACCGACTGGGTGGACGGCTACCTGGCCCGGCGCCTGGACCAGGTCAGCCGCCTCGGCATGACGCTCGACCCGATCGCAGACCGGCTGCTCATCACGACCGTCGTCGTGACGCTCGCCGCATCGACGGTGACCTCGTGGTGGTTCCTGGCCGCGATCCTGGTGCCCGACACCGCGCAGGCCGTCGTCGCCCTGATCAAGTACGGCGGCAACCCCCGCCTGCCCGTGACCGTGGTCGGCAAGGTCCGCACCGCGCTGCTGCTCGCGGGCCTGCCGCTGCTGCTGCTCGCCACCGCGCTGGGGTGGCCGGACTGGGTGCGCATCAGCGCCTACGTAATCGTGATCGCCGGCTTCGTCGGCCACTGGATCGCCGCGAGCCAGTACCTGCGGATCATGCTGAAGCACCAGCGGCGGGTGGCACCCGCCCACCCAGGCTCGGGCACCGCTCCGAAGAACTGAGCTGTGCCCGCTCAGCCGGCGCTGGGCTTGATGGTTCTCGAGGCGACACCCGCGAGCAGCGTCCAGACAGCCACCCCGATGAGCAGGTTGACGACTCCGGTAAACGCCGCTGATGTCAGCGTCGAGGTCCAGGCGAACGGCAGCACGGTAATAACAGTCGTCACGAGCCCCATGATCCACCCGAAGAACAGCCGAGGCCGCGGTGCGGCGAGGACCAGCACGGCCAGGACGACGGCCGCGAGGATCGCGAGCAGCGCGCCGCCGACGGCGAAGGCGGTCTGGTGCGATCCGCTCGAGAGCACGTCCGGCGGCGGCACGAGCCGGAAGCTGAAGATCCGCTCGAAGACGACAACGCCGACCATGCCGACCAGGGCGGCAACCAGCGCCGTCGCGGCCGCACCGGCGATGAACCGACCCGGCTCGAGCGTCAGCTTCGGGTCATAGCCCGACTCCTGGGGACCGGGCACGAAGTCCGAGCGCGGGTCGCCCGCGGGGACACGCTGGGGGTCTGGTGCGCCGGGCGGTGGAAAGCTCTGGGTCATCTGCCGTCTCCTCCTGATCGTGCGGCTCGTGGTTGTGCGGCTTCGCCTCAGCCGTGCCGGATCATCCACTCGTGGTTGGGGTCGATTCCCATGTCGGGATCTGGTGCCAGCTCCGTGTCCGTAGTCGCCACCGTGTCCTCGAGCCGCACCGGCTCGGGCAGGACGGCGAAGCGGGCGGCGGCGCTTCCGGGGGCCTTCGTGGCGTCGGTGCTCATCAAACCTCCTCGGACCCTCGTGGACGCGATGTCCACGTCCTCAGAGTAGCCTCATCGGTCCGTGCGGCGCGGCCGGGTCGCCCACGCCGCGACGGCGACCGCCGAGGCCACGTTGAGCGAGTCGACGGCCCCGGCCATCGGGATGCGCACCGTGAGGTCGCAGCCCGCAACGGTCCGCGCGCGCAGCCCGTCACCCTCCGTCCCGAACACCAGCGCAAGGCGTTCGGGGGTGTCCGCCTCGAGCACGTCGAGGGAGACGGAGTCCTCCGCGAGTGCGAGCGCGGCGACCATGTAGCCGGCGTCGTGCAGCAGGTCGATGCCGCCGCGGCGGTCGGTGCCGTGGGCGGCGTGCGGCCAGTCCCTGATCCGCGTCCACGGCACCTGGAACACCGTGCCCATCGACACGCGCACCGCGCGGCGGTACAGCGGGTCCGCACAGCGTGGTGTGACCAGCACCGCGTCCACGCCCATGGCGGCGCACGCACGCATCGCCGCACCGATGTTGGTGTGGTCGACCACGTCCTCAAGGACCACGACGCGACGCGGTCCAGGGCCGGCCAGCAGTTCCTCGACCGGGCGCAGCGCGGGGCGGTGCATGGCGGCCATCGCCCCGCGGTGCAGGTGGAAGCCCGTCAGCTCCTCGAGAAGAGCCTCGTCCGCGACGTATGCGGGAACGTCGTCGGGCAGGGCGTTGACGACGTCGGCCATCGACTCGACCCAGCGCGGGGCCATGAGCAGGGAGCGGGGCCGGTGGCCGGCGGCGAGCGCGCGCCGGATCACCTGCGAGCTCTCCGCGATGTACAGACCCTTGCCCGGCTCGTCGCGCGCCCGCAGCACGACGTCGGTCAGATGGGTGTAGTCCGACAGGTCCGGCCCGCCAGGGGCGGACAGGCTCGTCACGTGCACCACGCCCACGGCTGCTCCCCTAGTCCTCGACGGCGGCCTCGACCGCCGAGGAGAACTGGCTCTGGTAGAGCCGCCGGTAGGGACCGTCATGCGCCACGAGCTCATCGTGCGTGCCCTGCTCAACGATCTGTCCGTGCTCCATCACCACGATCACATCGGCGTCCCGGATGGTGGAGAGCCGGTGGGCGATGACGAACGAGGTCCGTCCCTCGCGCAACGCGTTCATGGCGTGCTGCACGAGCACCTCGGTGCGGGTGTCCACCGAGCTGGTCGCCTCGTCGAGCACGAGGATCGTCGGATCCGCCAGGAACGCGCGGGCGATCGTCATGAGCTGCTTCTCCCCCGCACTGAGGTTCGCGGCATCGTCCTCGAGCACGGTGTCGTAGCCGTCGGGCAACGTACGCACGAATCGGTCGACGTAGGTCGCCTTGGCCGCCTCGAGCAGCTCCTCGTGGCTCGCGTCGGGCCGCCCGTAGCGGATGTTCTCCTCGATCGTGCCGCGGAACAGCCACGTGTCCTGCAGCACCATCCCGATGTTCTCGCGCAGGTTCGCCCGCGTCATGCGCCGGGTGTCCACCCCGTCGAGGGTGATCCGGCCGCCGTCGACCTCGTAGAAGCGCAGCAGCAGGTTGACCAGCGTCGTCTTGCCCGCGCCCGTGGGCCCGACGATGGCGACGGTGCGCCCGGGCTTAGCCGTGAGGTTCAGGTGCTCGATCAACGGCGTCTGCGGCTCGTAGCGGAAGGACACGTCCTCGAACGCCACCTCGCCGCGCACGTCCGTGAGCACCTCGGCGTCTGCCGGGTCCGGGGTCTGCTCGGTGGCGTCGAGCAGGTCGAACACCCGCTCGGCGGATGCCACACCCGACTGCACCAGGTTCATCATCGACGCGATCTGCGAAATCGGCTGGGTGAACTGACGAGAGTACTGGATGAACGCCTGAACGGAGCCGAGCGAAAGAGAGCCCGCGGCGACCTGCAACCCGCCGACGACGGCGACGATCACGTAGTTGAGGTTCCCGACCAGGCCCATCACCGGCTGGATGGTGCCGGAGATGAACTGGGACTTGAAGCTCGCCTCGTACAGCTGATCGTTCTCGGTGACAAACTCCTCGATGGCCTGCTCCTGGTGGCCGTACACCTTCACCAGCGCGTGACCGGTGTACATCTCCTCGACCTGGGCGTTGAGCCGGCCCGTCGAGGACCACTGCCGGATGAACTGCGGCTGGGAGCGCTTGGCGATCTTCGCCGTGACCCACACCGCAAGCGGCACCGTGACGAGGGCCACCAGCGCAAGGATCCAGGAGATCCAGAACATCATCGCGAGGACACCGATGATCGTCAACGCGGAGGTGATCAGCTGGGCGAGCACCTGGGTGAGGGTCTGGGAGACGTTGTCGACGTCGTTCGTGACCCGGGAGAGCACCTCGCCGCGCTGGTTGCGGTCGAAGTAGCTCAAGGGAAGCCGGGCCAGCTTGTCCTCGATCTCCTGACGCATCCGGTAGATGGTGCGCTGGACGACGTAGGCAGTGATGCGGTTCTGGACCCACGCGAAGAAGAACGAGGCGACGTAAACCGCCACGATCGCGAGGATGACGTTGCGCAGCGCGGTGAAGTCGATCCCGGCGCCCGGCACGATGCCGTCCATGCCGGCGATCATGTCGGCCAGCTGGTCCTGCCCGTTCGCCCGCAACGCCTCGACCGCCTGAGCAGCCGTGGTCCCCGCAGGCATCTCCTGACCGATGAGCTTGCCGACCACGCCGTCGAAGATGACATCCGTGGCGTGTCCGAGCAGACGCGGTCCGCTCACCGCCAGGGCAACCGATGCCACCCCGAACGCGAGGATCAGGGCCACGCGGACGCGGAAGGGTCGCAGGTAGGACAGGAACCGCTTGGTGGAGCCCTTGAGGTCCAGCGGCTTCTCCGCTGGCATGCCCATCCCGCCCCCGCCGGGTCCGTGGTGCGCCGCGGCCTCCTTGGGCAGGCGTGCCGGAGCGGTCGACGTCGGCTGGGCGTCGGCAGATGAGGCGGCGGGCGCCGCGGCGTCAGCCTCGTCGGGCTGCTGCGAGTGCGTGTTCTCGCTCATGCGGTCGCCTCCTCGGCGGACAGCTGGGAGTAGACGATCTCCTGATACGTCTGGTTGGACTCGAGCAGCTCGTCGTGCGTGCCGCGGCCCACGACCCGGCCGTCGTCGAGCACGATGATCTGCTCGGCGTGCCGGATGGTCGCCACCCGCTGCGCGACGACGATGACGGTCGAGGTGCGCGTGATCGGGACGAGCGCGTCGCGCAACGCCCGATCGGTCGCGTAGTCCAGTGCGGAGAAGGAGTCGTCGAACAGATAGATCGGTGGTCGCCCGACAAGCGCACGGGCGATGGCCAGGCGTTGGCGCTGCCCGCCGGAGACGTTGGTCCCGCCCTGCGCGATCGGCGCGTCGAGCTGTTCGGGCAGCTCACGCACGAAGTCGGCGGCCTGCGCGACCTCGAGCGCGGCCCAGACCTCCTCGTCGCTCGCCCCGGGCTTGCCGTAGCGCACGTTGGAGGCGATGGTCCCGGAGAACAGGTACGGCTTCTGGGGGACGAGCCCGATCATCGACCACAGGTCGGCCAGCGCGGCGTCGCGTACGTCGACGCCGTCGATCAGCACCTGCCCCCCGGTGGCGTCGAACAGGCGCGGAATGAGGTTGATCAGCGTCGTCTTGCCCGCCCCCGTCGAACCGATGATGGCCGTGGTCCCGCCGGGAGGAGCCGTGAACGACACGTCGCAGAGCACAGGGTGCTCAGCACCTGGGTAGCGCATCTCGACGTCCCGCAGCTCGACCTCGCCGCGCCGGCTGGTCAGCGGCGTGGGGTGAGCGGGCGGGACCACGGAGGACTCGAGGTCGAGCACCTCGCTGACACGGTCAGCGGACACGGCGGCGCGCGGCACCATCATGAAGATCATCGTGGACATCATCACGGCCATGAGGATGTACATCAGGT
>JBQGOU010000247.1:0-5318 GCA_052086865.1 Cellulomonadaceae bacterium | reverse complement strand
CCAACTCCTTCTGCGGGCACCCCCGCGTGGGCGAGGAGATGACCGAGGCGATCGCACGCCACGCACAGCACGAGCTGGGCCTCGACGTACGCGAGATCCGGCCGATCCTGCCCGACTTCCGCTACCGCGCCGTCGACGCCTCCGGGGTGGTCGAGAACGAGGTGTGCCCGGTGTTCGAGGCCGTGACGGACGACGATGCGCAGCCGAACCCCGACGAGGTCGCCGAGCACCACTGGGTCGACCCCCACGACCTTGCGACCGCCGTGACGGCGACCCCGTGGGCGTTCAGCCCGTGGCTCGTCGCCCAGCTGCGCGAGCTCGAGGTCGGCTGACCTCGCCCGCGGGCCGTAGCGGCTCGTCCCGCGCCGAGGCGGCGAGGCCCGCGCTGAGGCGGCGAGTCAGGCAGCGAGCCGGCGAGTCATCGGAAGCGCGGAACGGGTCAGGGCCGCGGCCCCGAGCGCGGCGAGCAGCGGAACGCCCAGCACCCCGGCGACGACCTGCCAGGGCAGGTGCAGCGTCCAGTCCAGGTTGGGCACATCACCCTGGTACCGCTTGGCCAGTGCGAACACCCATGCGAACGCGAGCCCGGCAAACGTGCCGAGCACCGTTCCGGTGCCGGCGACGATGCCCGCCTGCGCACCCGCCACGCGGCGGCGCGTTCTGGGCCCAGCGCCGACGGCGGCCAGGGTCGCCATGTCCGGGCGGGACTCCGAGGCACCGAGCGCCACGGCGATGCCGGTTGCGCCGAGGCCCACCACGACGGCCACGGCGATCAGCACGACGGTCAGCAGCGACCCGTCCCCTGAGTAGCCGCGCTCGACGATCAGACCGGCCGGCGCCAGGCGACTGATCGCAGCGGCGGCGGCGTCCTCCTCGGCCTGGGTCGGCATCCGCGTCGTCGTGGCGACCAGCCCTTCGCGCTGTGGGACGAGTCCAAGGTCGCCCAGCGCGGCGGGTGCCAGCACGGGGCCCGAGCGCGAGCTCTCGACGAGGACGGCGGGCACCTGCAGCACCCCCTCGTACGTCACCTCGCCGCTGACGGCGTCCGAGACCGTGACGGCCAGGTGCGCGGTGCCGTCGGGCCACAGCGCCGCCGGATCCGTGACCACCAGGGCGCCGGAGGCCAGCGCGGCGCGCATCTGCTCGGCCTGCGGCAGGCCGAGGGCGGCGACCACGGTGCCGTCGTCCACGAGGAGCGGCTCACCGTCGGGATGCCACGGGTTGCGGACCACACGTTCGCGCTGCGGTGCGACGCAGCGCGGGTCCCCGCCGTCACCTACCTCGCCGGCGCACGCCTCAGGATCGATGAGCGCGTCGATCCACACCCGCGGGGCGTCCACCTCAGCGAGCAGCGCTGGCTCGACGCCGGCCACGACGACGTCGTGCACCGCGTCGATCGGCAGGGTGGCGTGCAGCACACCGGCCAGGTCTTGGACCATCTCGTCCGCGGCGCCAGGATCGGTGACGACGGCGACCACGCCCGGACTGGCCAGCGGGTCGTAGCTCGCCCGCCCGACGGCGTCCACCGAGGCCGCGTACCCGCCCATCGCGACGACACCGCCAATGGCGACCAGGACGGCGCCGACGGCGGGTGCGGTTCTGGCCCGTTGGCGTGCCGCGTCCCGCAGCGCGAAGCGCCAGGCCGGTCCCAACCGCCCGGCGACGGTGGCCAGTGCGGTGACGACTCCCCCCGCGGACGCGACGGTGCCGATGATCAGCAGCACCGTCCCGCCGATCATCGCGACGGGGACGGAGGCGATCGCCCCGACGGCGGCACCGACGACGCCCGACCCGGCCAGGACGAGGCCGAGCACCGGCACGCGCCGCCGGAGGGTCGGCTGACCGCGCCGGCCGGCGAGGGCGGCGACCACGTCCATCCGGGCCGCCCGGCGTGCGGGCAGCCACGCGGCGACGACGGCGACGAGCACGCCGAACGCCGCAGCCGCGGCGAGCTGGACGAACGGCACGCGCAGGTCGGCGAAGGCCCAGGGGTCGCTGCGGCGCACGACGGCGCGCACGGCGACCGCGAGGCCTGTTCCCACGACGGCGCCTGCGGCGGCGCCGAGGGCGCCGGTGACCCACCCGGTCATCAGCACCACCCGGCGCAGCGTCGCGCGGTCGCCCCCGCTGGCGGCGATCAGGGCAAGCTGGCGCTCGCTGCGTCGTGCCCCGACCGCAAAGGCGGGTCCGATCAGCAGCACGGCCTCGAGGACGGCGAAGGCGACGACGGCGCCGAGCTGCGCGACCTCGGCCGGGGTGGTGCCGATCTGCATGGCCGCGACACT
This sequence comes from Cellulomonadaceae bacterium, assembly GCA_052086865.1. GTDB lineage: Bacteria > Actinomycetota > Actinomycetes > Actinomycetales > Cellulomonadaceae > Flavimobilis. Next base: position 3,033 of record JBQGOU010000247.1, on the reverse strand, counting down.
CGAGGGAACCGGCGGCGGGTCGGCCAGGACGGCTCGGCTCAGGGCGAACACGCCGGCGGCGTTCAGCTCGGTGACGGTGTCCCAGCCCACAGGATCGGGTCCGAGGGCGAGCCAGCGCAGCCATCCTGAGCGCATTGCGGTCGTCGCGGGGTCCACGTCGTCCGGTGAGCTCACCCCCGCGTGCGAAAGGACAGTCCCCGCGTCGGTGACGACGACATCGGGCACCGACGTCAGGCCCGTGACAGTGAGCTCAAGCGGTTCCTGGTCAAGGCTGCTCGTCACCGTGACGGTGGCGCCGACATCCACGCCGAGCCGCTCAGCCAGGGCGTAGGAGAGCATCACAGCGCGGGTGCCGACGGGGGCCACACCCCGCTCGACGGGCGCCAGGTAGTCGAGCCCCGCGATGCTTGCGCGCTCGAGGCCGACCAGATCGGAGACCTGCCGGTCGGTCGTGGCGACCGACACCGGCACCCGCGCCACGCGTTCGACGTCGGTTCCGGTGGGCAGGGAGCCGGCCACCAGCTGCTCGACCTGCGCGGCGGTTAGGGCGCCTGTGGCCGCGTCCGTCGCCGACGTCCATCGGTCGAGGTCGACGGGGTCCTGCTCAATCGCACCCACACCGGTCCAGACAAGCTCGGCCTGAGCCTGCGGGCCGAGATGACGCGCTGTGATCGTCGCGGTGCTCGCCGGCGCAGAGGCGAGCAGGACCAGCACCACGGCCGCCCCGGCGACCGGCATGGCGACCATCGCGGTGATCAGCGCCGTGCGCCCCTTGGCGCGCATGGCATCACGCCATGCGATCCGTCCCGCGACCCACCGGCGGCTCACGGCCGGAAGCCGGAGGCCAGGAGGGAGGATGGCCCGGGCTGCACACCCGTCGAGTCGACGACGACACCGTCGCGCAGGAACACCGTGCGGTCAGCCCACGCCGCGAAGCGCGGTTCGTGGGTGACCATCAGCCCAGCTGCCCCCTGGTCGATGCGGGCGCGCAGAACTCGCATGACCTCTTCCCCGGTTGCGGAGTCGAGGGCGCCGGTGGGCTCGTCGGCCAGCACCAGCCGGCGGGGTCCGACCAGCGCACGGGCGATGGCGACGCGCTGGCGCTGCCCGCCGGACATGTCGTCCGGGAACCGGTCGGCCAGCACCGCCATGCCGACCTCGCTGAGCGCACGGCGCGCCTCACGCCGGGCGGCGCGCAGCGGAACGCCGTCCAGCTCACGCGGCAGCGAGACGTTCTCGGCTGCCGTGAGCGCGGGGATCAGGTTGAAGTCCTGGAACACGTACCCCACCGAGCGGCGGCGCAGCCGCGCCCGAGCCTTCGCGTCGAGTCCCGAGATCTCCTGGCCCGTCAGCCGGACCGAGCCGCCGGTCGGTGTGTCGAGGCCGCCCGCGATGTTGAGCAGCGTCGACTTGCCCGAGCCCGAAGGGCCCATGACGGCCACAAGCTCGCCCATCCGGACGCTCAGGTCGACCCCCGCGAGGGCGTGGACGGCCGTCGGGCCCTCGCCGTGCACGCGGATGAGGCCGGCGACCTCGAGGATCACCGCATCGGCGACGAAGGTGGCCTCCGCGCTCATCGCCGGCTCCCCTCGGGCTCGGCCTGGGTGGCCGCACCGCGCGGGTCGAGCCTGGCACGCGGGTCGCTCGACGCCGGCGAGCCGGAAGGCTGGCCGTGGCCCTCGGCGCGCACGGCCCCGTGCTGGGCGGCGGCGCGACTGAGCCGCGACTCCACGTGGTCGAGCCAGCGCACCTCGGCCTCGGTCGAGAACACCACGTTGTCCAGGACGAGGGACCATGCGAGCTCGTCCCCGGCGGCATCCGCGGGCACCTGGGTCTTGAGGCGGGTGTAGTCGCGCAGTACCCGCATGCTCTCCGTGCGCTGGCGCTGCACGACGGCGACGACGTTGACCCCCGGCACGGTCACCGCGAGTGCGAGCTTGATCGCGAGCTCGTCGCGGGCCGGTGTTCCGCGAGGCACCGGTGCATCCCACCACGCGTCGATCTCCGCGCGGCCTGCCGATGTGAGCCGGAACTGCTCCGGGTCACCGGCGGGCTCGACCGGTTCGACCAGGCCGTCGCGCACCAGGCGCTGCACCGTCGTGTAGACCTGGCCGATGTTCAGGGGCCAGGTCTGGCCCGTGCGCGACTCGAACTCCTGCTTGAGCTGGTAGCCGTGCATGGGCTGCTCCGCGAGCAGGGCCATGAGGCCGAGTCGAATCGACATCGGGCATCTCCGAACGTAGTTACTCGGTAGGTACGACACCTATGATTACCGAGTAACCCTGCCGAGTCAACACTCGACGGCAATGACAAGCGAGCGTGACACACCGGCCTCCCACAGACTGCGCTCGGCGTCTCGCGCCAGGCGATCAACTCGATCGAGACCGGCAAAGTACGACCCCTCCCTGCCTCTCGCCATCGCCATCGCCCGCCACTTCCGCACAACCGTTGAGGAGATCTTCCATGTCGAGGACTGACAGCTCCACCATGTCCGCGCGCACCGTCACGGTCGTCTCGACGGCTGTTCTGGTCGTGGTCGCCTCGGGTTGGCTGCTGTTGCGCGAACGGGCCCCGGGCAACATGGGCAACGGGTTCCTCACCGCAGGCCTGGTGGCCTACGCGCTCTATCTGGTCGCCGTCTGGCGCGCGCGTCGCAGGCCGGCGAACCTGACGTCGGCCGAACGCAGCCTCACCCGCACGGGCGACGAGCGCGACGATGCGGTCACGACCAGGGCGCTGGCCGTCGTCGGGCTGGTCGCCCTGCCGCTGGTCGGCGCGGCAAGCATCGCCATCGCCCTGGGTGCCCACACCCCGATGGTCCTCGCGCTGCTGCTGTGGAGTCTGCTGATCTCCCAGATCGTCTCGTTCGTCGTCGTCGACCGCCGCAGCTGAGGCTCCCGCCGGCGCGCGGTCACGGCACCCGGGCGGTCCACTCCGGGCGCGCGAACTTCGTCTCGACGAGCTCGACGGCCCGCGCCCGCTCGGCGTCGGTGACCTTGCCCTCGACCGTCGCGTAGCGGCCGCGGAAGTGCT
>JBQGOU010000246.1:0-5400 GCA_052086865.1 Cellulomonadaceae bacterium | reverse complement strand
ACTGACGCAGAACCCTGAGAACAATGCTCAGCCGAATGAATCTCTCCCCCGGCAAAGCAGACGGACTGCTGCGCTCCTACGTAGCGACCAGCCGTGATCGCGCTGCGGAATGGGAGCCGGTGTACAGCATCGCTCCGCGCACGAAAGCCCCGGTGGTGCGTGAGCACGTCGACGACGACGGCGAGGTGCAGCGCACCCTCGAACTCGCCCGCTGGGGGCTGCACCCGTCATGGGCGAAGGACAAGGGGCCCCGCCCGATCAACGCGCGCCTGGAGACCATCGCGACCAACGGGATGTTCCGGGGTCCGTTCTCGAGCGGTCGCGCCGTGGTGCCGATGACCGGGTACTACGAATGGGTCGAAGCCGCCGACGGTGGGAAGGACCCGTTCTTCATTCACCATCCCGACGGCGAGCTGTTGCACGCAGCCGGCCTTACCGCGGCCCGCAAGAGCGAGGACGGGGAGAGCTGGGACGTCACGTTCACGGTCGTTACCCGGGAGGCGCGCGACGCCGGCGGCGAAGTCCACGACCGCATGCCCGTCTTCCTCACTGACGATGCAGTTCAGGAGTGGCTCGTACCCGGCAAGCTCGAAGCCGAGCAGAAGGCCCCGCTGCTCGCGCAGCTAGACACCGCCTCAACGACGATCGCAGGGAAGCTGGTGACCGTTCCGGTAGATCGGAAGGTCAACAACGTGCGCACCCTGGACCGCACAGATCCGAGCCTCGTCGACCCCGTCCAGCAGGCTTAGCCCCGCCATTGACCTGCACTCTCGCCAGGTATAGAATGGTCTATATAGGAGGTGGTGAGGATGACCGTACAGATGGATCGCCCCACGGATGAGCTTCGTCGTGCCGTGCGGAGCAAGCACCTTATGGAGGTTGCTCAGCTCGACTACCGCCGCTCGATCAAGCATCTCGAGCAGCAGGGTCGCCCCCAGGTCGAGGTCGCTCGAGCGCTTGGAGTCGCGCAGCCCTCCCTCAGCTCGGCTCTGAAGTCCGCACGCAAGGTCCCCGAGCCGGTTCAGGGCTTCTCCGGCGCTGGACCCTACGAGATCTGCCAGCGCTTCGCCATCGATCAGATCGACCGCTCGCAGCTGGTCGAGGAGCTCGCCCGCTGGGAGTACGCCCGTATCCCGCAGCCTGAATGGCTCGAAGATATCGTTCCCGATCCCGGCCCCGGTTCGTGGGACGAGGTGGAGAGCGCGGTCGAGGATGGCCTGATCGACGACAGCATCTACGACGAGGTGCAGCAGCGCCGGTTCCCGCAGCCCGCGTGAACGATGCGATCGACCGCCACATCGACCATGTGCGCGAACTGACCCGCCGCGGGGGTGCACTGGAGCCCCGCGGCGCCACTGCGTCGATCCATAACCCTGCATGGTTCTTGCCGGATGGCACTCCGACGTCGGCACGCCGTCGTCTCCACGCCACGATTCGCGCGGAGAGTCTGGCTCAGACCGATGGCCAGGCCGCCCCGTCGCCGCGCGTCATGATCCTTGCCGGCCCTCCGGGGGCCGGCAAGAGCACGTTGCGCGAGGAAGAGCTCCGGGATGAGATCGCCGGGCACGTCTTGATCGACCCGGACGACATCAAGACGCGCCTGTTGAAGGAGGCGAGAGAGGACGAGTCTCTCGAGGAGTTCCTGATTCCCCAGGGGGTGCGAGCCCTCGAGGCGCAGGGCGAGAAGTTCTTTCCCCTCGAGCTCTCGGCGCTCGTGCACATGGAAGCCGTGCAAGTAGCCCGTCGTCTCCGTGGTGACGCCATCCGCGCAGATCTGCCGATGGCTATCGACGGTGTGCTCTCCCAGCCCGCGGAGGCCCTAGCTTTGGGTGGTCAGTTCGAGGCTGCTGGGTACTCGATCGACGTGGTAGCAGCGGACGTGCCGTTCGAGGTGTCGGAGCACCGGATCAGGGAGCGTTGGCGCGAGGCGTACGCGGATACCTTGGCCGGGAAGGGTGATCTATTGGGCGGCCGGTGGGTGCCCAGCGACTATGCCCGCGCGATGTTCGACGGCCCCGAGGGTCGCAGTCGGTCCGTGGTTACTGCGGAGCAGCTCGCGAACCAGGTTGCTGCGGTGGATAGGTACCGCGTGTTCCGCACGGCTGCGGTTGACGCACCGACGGTCCTAGCCACCGATCTGGCCCGCGTGCGGGGCAAGGGTCCGCTCATCGACCACGAGGCGGCGGAGGCATACCGCACGGCCGTTGGCCCACCGGCCCATCTGCGCAGGCGGACACAGCCACGAGCGCAAGACTACGAACGGTAACCCCACCGTCCGGTCGCAGGTCTCTTGGTCAGACTGCGCAGACTTGCCTTCACGCCCGTGGAGCGGCTCCAGTAGACGCGGGGTCTTCTCGCGTTCGAGATAGGTGGTCGCGCTCGTGCCGTACCCGACTGGCCCGTCCCCGACGTGGAGGAGTCCGGCGCCGGCCGTTGGAGTGGTCCGGGATCTGTGGTCCCGACGGAGATGACGGCGATGAGCACTGACAAGGAGGCCCGGGCCTGGAAGCGGAGAAGGTCAGCGCCAGCGCTTCCACCAGGGCTGGTTCAACCACTCGATCAGGGTGGTGTTTGCCGTGGCCCTGGCTACTCCTGGGGGTCGGTGTCGTTGGCGAGTGATTCGGCGGCAGCTTGGTAGGCGCGCTTGATGTAGGACTCGAGCTCGGTGAGCTCCACGCGCCATTGGTTGCGTCCGCCGACGCGGATCGCGCGGAGGTCTCCGGTGCGCACGAGGGCGTAGGCCTGTGAGCGGCTGATGGAGAGCACTTCCTGGATGTGTTCGAGGGGGACGAATCGTCGCGCCGGGGCGTCGGATGACGGATGCGCCTGCGCCGTGGGCCATGAGCTGTGATCGGTCTCCCGCAGGCGATCGAATATCTCGTGCGCTCTTGGGGTGCCGGGGTCCGGGAAGTGCTCGCCGCCGTTGTACGCGGCCTCGAGGGTCTCGACATACGCCAGGATGGCGTGAGTGTAGAGGTGTGAGAGCGTCCCGGTGCGGTTGCGGGGTTGCATGATTCGGAACGCGGCGCGGGTTCGCTCTTCGTCCTGGGGAGGCATGTAGAAGGAGACCTTGTTCTTGGCGCTGCTGATGCTCATCGTTCTTCGATCCGATGCTTGTCGGGGGTGCGGCCTAGTGTGCCCGGTATGGGAGAGGTGTTGTACGAGATCGAGGGGAAGCTGCTGCTTCCCCCGCTGGTCCACACTGCCAGCGGCTGGGCGGAGCAGGGGCCGCCGCCCTGTGAGTGCGGTAGCCGGCGCTTCATGAATGGTTGGTCGGCGTGCTCATGTCGTGTGGACACCTATGGGCCGGGGCACCGCCTGTGGAGCTGCCGGGAGTGCGACAAGCGCACCGCCGTAGGGTGCCTCGGCGACACCGGTCCTGGACCGATGGAGTCCTACGGATGCAACAACTAGCTTCCCGAGGACATGTCGCTGAGCTGTGCTTGCCCCCAGGCGATGACGGCCTCTGCGTTGAGTATGAACGCGATCGCGCATGCTCCTACGGCGAGGATCCCGACGGCGCTGACGAGCGGCCAGGATGAGGAGTGGATCCCGCACCCGCTGCCGTTCGCCATCATCGGTCGGCGGCACCGACCGGCCTGACCGCGCCGTGGGGCACCACAGACGCTGCGCCCCGGCAGTCCGTTGAACAGCGTCGCCAACAGGCCGATGACTCCCACCGTGACGAAGGCGAAGATCGCGAGCCAACGAAACGTGATCCCGATGCCGAACAGGTCGGTGTCGAGGATGCCGAGCGGCTCGTTCATCGTTCGTAGCCCTGGTCGGTGCCGGTCCCTCCTTGGCGTTGCTGCCTCGATCGGTGGTCCAGGCCGTGCTCACGGAGCTTCTTGGGGTTGAACCCCGACCATCGTTCGCCGTCCTTGGTCTCCACGATCGGCGCCTGCGCCAGGCCCTGGCGCTTGAACTGCTGGACCAGGTCGGGATGTTCCTGAAGGGGGACCTCTTCGTACTCCACGCCGGCCTTGTCGAGGGTGCGCTTGGTCGCGGCGCAGCCGACGCAGTCGGGTGTCGTGTAGAGGGTGACCTCGGTGTCGACCTTGGTTGCTGTCTCGGTGACAGCGGCGACCTTTTCGGTCGCTTGTTGCACTGATTCCTGTGCCGCGAGGACGTGCTCGCGGACCTGGTCGGGGCGGAGGAGTTCGACGACCTGGTTGAGGCGCGTGTTCGCGGTCATGAGGTAGTCCTGGGCGGCCTCGCTGTTCTCGCTGACGCTGGCGATGGCTCGGCGCACGTTCATCCGGGCTGCGGCGACATCGACGAGGGCAGGGTCGAGGGTCGGTTCCGGCTCGGCCTCGGGGGTGGGAAGCGTTGAGCGGAGCGCCGTGGCGGCACCGCCGATGACCGCCTCGACCTCGTGCTCGGGGAGCCCGGTGGTCTGGCTGATGGTTGCGACGTCGACAGGGTCGTCGCCGCTGACCGTCAGCGCGGGGGAGCCGTCGCTCTCGAGGGTCACGCGGAAGGTACTGTCCCAGTCCCGTGCGTCACCGATGGACACCGTGACCGAGGGCGTGCCGAAGCCGTAGTCGACGACGGGGCCGTGGGACACGGCCTGGGAGTAGCTGCTTCCCACGCCCGCATCCCATGCGGCGGCGAAGTCACCGTCGACCCGGTTGACGGTGTGCTCGGGGCTGAGGGGGGTGACACCAGTGCGGCTGGCGATCGTGTCCAGGTCGATCGTGGGGACGGTGTGGCCGACGCCGTTGAGCTGGCGGGCGACTTCTTCGACGCTGATGGGTGCTTGCCCGTACGGGATCGCGGCACGGTAGATCGCGTCGGTATAGATCCCGGCGAGTTCATCGCTTCCGGGCGGGTAGCCGCCCGCTGCGAAGTCACGGAGGTTCGTGTCGATCTCGTCGATCAGGTTGCGTGCCAGGTCCTTGCGGTCGGATGCGAGATAGGCGCTCACGGTCGCCGTGGCCTGGACCCAGTCGGCAGAGATGCGCTCGGGTGTGTAGGGCCGGTCCACTGGATCGGATGACCACTCTGGGGCGGCTTCGAGGTCCTCGGATGCAACGGTAGCGCCCATGGAATGCACAACGGAGTCGATGGCTGTGCTGGCCTCCTGGTGGCCCGCGCTCAGAATCCGTCGCGCCCGCTCGGGTTCGTCGTGGGCGTACCTGGACGCGTCGCTCATTGCCCGTCGTGCATCGGCCAGGCTGTCAACAAGGCCAGCTGTCTTGGTGCGCGAGGGTCCTTCAATGTAGCGGTCCACTGCGGAGTTGACCTGGGACTCGGTCGCGATGCCTTGGAACTGCGTCGACAGCGTCGAGTGGAGGCCGTTCGCTACGTCTTGAGTAGGGTCGTCGCCGCCCATCACGGAGTTGTAGTCGTACAGATCGGCTGCCCGATCGAGAGCCTCCTCAACGGTGAGCTCGTGGC
>JBQGOU010000245.1:1776-5430 GCA_052086865.1 Cellulomonadaceae bacterium | reverse complement strand
CGGAGGCTCAGGCTTCGACGACGACGGGGATGATCATGGGACGGCGACGCAGCCGGCCGGAGACCCAGCGACCCACGACGCGCCGCATGACCTGCTGCAGCTGGTGGGAGTCGGACTTCCCCCCGGAAGCGGCCTCCTCGAGCGCCTCGACCAGCTGCGGCAGAATCGTGGCGAACACGGCGTCGTCCTCCGCAAAACCCCTGGCGTGGATCTCGGGTCCGGCCACCACCCTGCCGGTGCCGGAGTCCACGACGGCGAAGATCGAGATGAAGCCCTCCTCGCCCAGGATCCGCCGGTCCTTGAGCTCCGCGTCGGTGAGCTCACCCACGCTGGAGCCGTCCACGTAGACGTAGCCGCAGGGCACTGCCCCGACCACGCTTGCGCGGCCGTCGACGAGGTCGACCACGACACCGTCCTCGGCGAGCACGACACGCTCCGGCGGGACGCCCGTCGCCACGGCGAGCGCCGCGTTGGCCACCAGGTGACGCACCTCGCCGTGCACCGGCATGACGTTCTTGGGCTGCAGAATGTTGTAGCAGTACAGCAGCTCCCCGGCCGAGGCGTGGCCGGAGACGTGCACCTTCGCATTGCCGCTGTGCACCACCTTCGCGCCCAGCCGGGTCAGGCCGTTGATGACCCGGTACACCGAGTTCTCGTTGCCGGGGATCAGGGAGGAGGCGAGGATCACGGTGTCGCCGGGGCCCACGGAGACCTTGTGGTCCTGGTTCGCAATGCGGCTCAGCGCGGCCATCGGCTCCCCCTGGGAGCCGGTGCACATCAGCACGACCTGGTCATCGCGCAGCGAGTCAATCTTCTTGATGTCGATCAGCAGGCCGTCCGGCACGCGCAGGTAGCCGAGCTCGGCAGCGATGCCCATGTTGCGCACCATCGAGCGGCCGACCAGCGCGACACGGCGCCCGTGCGCCGCAGCGGCGTCGAGGACCTGCTGCACCCGGTGCACGTGGGAGGCGAACGAGGCGACGACGATGCGCTTCTCGGCGGCGTCGAAGACGCGGTCGAGCACCGGGCCGATCTCCCGCTCGCCCGTGACGAAGCCGGGGACCTCGGCATTGGTGGAGTCGACCATGAACAGGTCGACGCCCTTCTCCCCCAGGCGGGCGAAGGCGCGCAGGTCGGTGAAGCGCCCGTCCAGCGGCAGCTGGTCCATCTTGAAGTCACCGGTGTGCAGCACCGTGCCCGCCGCCGTCGTCACCGCAACCGCGAGCGCGTCCGGGATGGAGTGGTTCACGGCGACGAACTCGCAGGAGAACGGGCCGAGCTGCTCCGTCTGTCCCTCCTTGACCGCCAGGGTCAGCGGGGTGATCCGGTGCTCCTTGAGCTTGGCCTCGACGAACGCGAGGGTGAGCTGGGAGCCGACCAGGGGGATGTCCCTGCGCAGGCGCAGCAGGTACGGCACCGCCCCGATGTGGTCCTCATGCCCGTGGGTGAGGACGATCGCCTCCACGTCGTCGAGGCGGTCGGCGATGTAGGAGAAGTCCGGGAGGATCAGGTCGACACCCGGCTGGTTGTCCTCCGGGAAGAGCACCCCGCAGTCGATGACGAGCAGGCGCCCGTCGTGCTCGAGGACGGCCATGTTCCGGCCGATCTCCCCGAGGCCGCCGAGGGCGACGATACGCAGCCCCCCGTCGGGTAGTGCGGGAGGTGCGGGCAGCTCGGCGTGCGGCTGGGTCATGGGTACGTGCCTTTCAGCTAATGGGGAGTGTCAGTCCTGCGGCAAGCAGGCCCGCGCGGACGACGGCGATCTGGTCGTCGGTGGCGGGAACCTGCGGCAGGCGCAGCACACGGTTGGGAAGTCGTCCGACGAGCTCGAGCGCGGCCTTGGCCATGACGGCCTGCAGACCGGTGCCGTTCAACGCGTCGATGGCAGGGGCGATGCTGGCGAAGATCTCGGCGGCCAGCGCGTGGTCACCGGCGTCGAAGGCGGCGGTGAGGGCGGCCAGGCGGGAGCCGACGACATGGCCGGCGACGCTGACGATGCCGGCGGCGCCACTCGCGAGGTAGGCGAGGTACAGGGAGTCGTCGCCCGCGTACCAGGCCAGGCCGGTCTGGGCGATCAGCTTGGCGGCGCCGTACACGTCGCCTGTCGCGTCCTTGACCGCCACGACGTGCTCGTGCTCGGCCAGGCGTCGGATGGTCTCGGCCCCGAACCGCACGCCGGCGCGCCCGGGCACGTCGTAGAGCATGACCGGCAGCTCGGTGGCCTCCGCCACGGCGAGCACGTGGCGGTAGATCCCCTCCTGGCTCGGGCGGGAGTAGTACGGGCTGACCACGAGCAGGCCGTGAGCACCGGCTGCGGCGGCCTGCTCGGCCATGCGCACCGCGTGCGCGGTGTCGTTGGACCCGGCGCCTGCCACGACGCGGGCACGGTCGCCGACCGCGTCGACGACGGCGCGCACGAGCGCGGACTTCTCGGGTGAGTGCGTCGTGGGCGACTCGCCCGTGGTGCCGTTCACGACGAGGCCGTCGTGGCCCGAGTCGACCAGATGGGTCGCGAGCCGTACGGCCTGCTCGACGTCGATCGAGCCATCGAGATGCATGGGGGTGACCATCGCGGTCAGCACGGCGCCGAAAGGGCGCGCGGGGGTCGGAGCAACCATGGGCCCCAACCTACCGCGCGCGGGACGCGCTCGTCCGCGCCGTCCGGGTCAGGACAGTCAGGACCACGTCCGGGCCGGGACCAAGGCCGTGACCGAGGCACGCCGAGTGCCACTAGTCTCTGCAGGTGCTCGATCCGTCCACCGTGAAGCCCGTCGCCGGAATCGCCCGCCGTACCCTGCTGCGCACGGGCGGCCTCGCTGCCGTCGCCGCGGCGATCGGCGGCGTCGCCGGGGACGCGGTGGGCATCGCACGTGCCGATCGTCGCAGCCCGACCTACCGCGTCTCGCCCCGGCCGGAGACCGAGCAGACGGCGCGCGACGCACGGGTGGTGTGGCGCACCGAGTGCGCCCAGCCTCAGGTCGCGCTGACCTTCGACGACGGCCCCGACCCGCAGTGGACCCCGGTCGCACTCGACCTGCTCGACCGCCACGGTGCGCGCGCGACCTTCTTCCAGCTGGGCTCGTCCGTGGAACGCTGGCCCGAGCTGTCCCGCCAGGTGCTGGACGCAGGGCACGAGATCGGCTCGCACGGCTGGGACCACACCGACCTGACGCGGTACGAGACAACCGACGCCGTCGCGGACCTCGAACGCACCCGCGACGCGATCGGGGCGGCCACGGCGACGACGCCGCGCTGGTTCCGGCCGCCGTGGGGCCGGATGGACTCCCCGGTGCTGTACGCAGCCGCGGGCCTGGGGCACGACGTGGCGCTGTGGTCGCACCACCTGCCCACGGACGGCGCGGAGGCGAAGGTGGACCGCGACCTGGCCACCGCGAGCCCCGGCATGATCATCCTGTGCCACGACGGCCGCGGCACGCCGGCCGACTCCCTCTACGTGGCGGTCGAGCGGCTCGTGCGCACCCTCACCGACCGTGGCTTCCTGCTCGTCACCCTGAGCGAGATGACCGCCTCCGCCCCGGCCTGCGAGCCGGCCGCTCAGGCGCGCACGTAGCGTGCCACGGCGAACCGCATCCCGTTCGCCGCGCTCGCCCAGCCCGTGTCCGGTGTCCGCGAAACGAGCCGCCAGGTCTCGTC
>JBQGOU010000245.1:0-1766 GCA_052086865.1 Cellulomonadaceae bacterium | reverse complement strand
GAGGGTCGGGGCGTGCACGTCGGCGCCGTGGGTGCCCTCGACCTCGGTCAGGACGATCTCGTCGGCGTGCGGCAGGGCGAGCCGGTACACCTGTCCGCCGCCGATCACCCAGGCGCGCTGTCCGGCCACGGCCGCGAGCGCCGCGGGCAGGGACGTGACTACCTCGGCACCCTCGGCCCGGTAGCCGGGGTTCCGGGTGAGGACGATGTTGCGCCGTCCGGGCAGCGGACGGACCTGCTCGGGCAGGGACTCCCACTGCAGCCGGCCCATGATGACCGGCACCCCGAGGGTTGTGGCCTTGAAGTGGGCGAGATCCTCGGGCAGGTGCCAGGGCAGGGCGCCGTCGCGGCCGATCCCCCGCACCTCGTCCTGCGCCCAGATCATCCCGAGCCAGGAGCCTGCGGGTCGCCCGGGTGTGCTCATACCGCGACCGGCGCCGAGATCGCGGGGTGGTGTCGGTAGTCGGGCACGACGACATCGTCGAAGGTGTACTCGAACAGCGAGGGCGCGCGGCGCAGCTCCAGGTGCGGCGCCCCGAAGGGCGCACGGCTCAGCTGCTCGCGCACCTGGTCGACGTGGTTGTCGTAGATGTGACAGTCCCCGCCCGTCCACACGAAGTCCCCGACCTCGAGGTCGGCCTGCTGGGCGACCATGTGGGTGAGCAGCGCATAGCTGGCGATGTTGAACGGCACCCCCAGGAACAGGTCGGCCGAGCGCTGGTAGAGCTGGCAGGACAGCCGGCCGTCGGCGACGTAGAACTGGAAGAACGCGTGGCACGGGGCGAGCGCCATCCGGTCGAGCTCGCCGACGTTCCACGCCGAGACGATGATGCGCCGCGAGTCGGGGTCGGTGCGCAGCAGGTCGAGGACACCGGCGATCTGGTCCACGTGCCGGCCGTCGGGCGTGGGCCATGAGCGCCACTGGACGCCGTAGACCGGCCCGAGCTCACCGGCGGCGTCCGCCCACTCGTTCCAGATGCGGATCCCGTTGTCCTGCAGCCACCGCACGTTGGAGTCCCCGCGCAGGAACCACAACAGCTCCCCCACCACGGAGCGCAGGTGCACGCGTTTGGTCGTCACGAGCGGAAAGCCCGCCGAGAGGTCGAACCGCATCTGGTGGCCGAACACGCTGCGGGTCCCGGTGCCCGTACGGTCCGCCTTGGGGGTGCCCGTCTCCAGGACGAGTCGCAGCAGGTCCTCGTACGGCGTGTCGGTCGTCGCGGTCATGGCGCCATCCTAGGAGGCCTGCGGCGGCGCCGCACCGGCCGTCCACGGTGCGTATCGCGCCCGCACGGCGCAGGATGGACCCATGGCGATCATCGGCACCGGACCTCGCGAGCTCCTCATCGACGGCGCTTGGGTGACCGGATCCGCCGGCACCTTCGACGTCACGGACCCCGCCACCGCGCAGCCGTTCGCCCAGGTCGCCGACGCCTCGCCCGCGGACGCCACCGCGGCGCTCGACGCGGCCGTGGCCGCCGGGCCGCCGTGGCGCGCCGTGCCCCCGCGCGAGCGCGCGGAGCTGCTGCGCGCCGTCTACGACGAGGTCGTGGCCCGCACCGAGGAGCTGGCCGCGCTGATGACCGCGGAGTGCGGCAAACCGCTCGCCGAGTCGCGTGCCGAGGTGGCCTACGGCGCGGACTACGTGCGCTGGTACGCGGAGCAGGCCGTCCGCCTCGACGGGGGCGTGCGGCGCACGGCCGCCGGCACGCAGGTCATCACGCGCCGTCCCGTGGGCCCGGCGCTCGCGATCACGCCGTGGAACTT
>JBQGOU010000244.1:0-5453 GCA_052086865.1 Cellulomonadaceae bacterium | reverse complement strand
AGGCCATGAACGGCGTCGTCGGCGCCTACTCCGGCAAGAGCGCGGAGACGCTCGTCCCGATCCACCCGGAGTACGTCGCGGACGTCCTGGACCAGGAGGCCTCGGACGACGCGGTGTTCACGGTCGACACGGGCATGTGCAACGTGTGGGCTGCCCGCTACATCAGCCCCAACGGCCGCCGCCGCGTGATCGGCTCGTTCCTGCACGGGTCGATGGCGAATGCGCTGCCGCACGCGATCGGCGTGGCCCGGTCCCAGCCGGGCCGCCAGGTCGTGTCGATGTCCGGGGACGGCGGCCTGTCGATGCTGCTCGGCGAGCTCATCACCGTCAAGGCGTACAACCTGCCCGTGAAGATCGTGCTGTTCGACAACGCGACCCTGGGCATGGTGCGCCTGGAGATGTTCGTCGAGGGCCTGCCCGCCTACGGTGTGGACTCCCCCGGCGTCGACTACGCCAAGCTCGCCATGGCGATCGGCATCCCCGCAGTGCGCGTGACCGACCCCAAGGACGTGCGCGGCGCCATCCGCGGCGCACTCGACCGGCCCGGCCCGGCACTCGTCGATGTCGTCACCGATCCGCACGCGCTGTCGATCCCGCCGTCGATCACCGTCAGCCAGGTCAAGGGCTTCGCCACCGCGATGACCAAGGAGGTCCTCGGCGGCGGCCTCGGCGAGGTCGTGTCCATGGCGCGGTCCAACCTGCGCAACGTGCCGCGCCCCTGACCGGCCCGTTCACCGGGCACGCGCCCGCACCCCTCGGCTAGAGTTCGCCCGAGGGGCAACCGCCCGAGCGACGAACGATCCGAAAGGCCTGCGGGAATGCTCACGTTCACCGTCATCGGCGGAATCGGCCTGGTGCTGGTGCTGCTGTCCCTCCTCGTCGGCGAGATCTTCGAGGTCGGCGACGGCGCACTGTCCGGAACCGGGCTCGGGGTCGGGGCGATCGTCTTCGGCGCAGTCGGCGCCATCACCACCGTCAACGGGCTCGGCCAGGTCTGGACCTATGTCGGCTCCGCCGTGATCGCCGTCGTCGTCATGGTGGTCGTTCAGGTCATGATCAAACGGTTGCACGACTCCGAGGACGGCCTGCCGATCTCCCTCGACGGTGTCACCGGCGTGGCCATGACGGACATCACCCCTGCCCGCGGCGAGGTCTCTCTCGACGCCCCCCAGGAGGTCGAGCGTCGCATGGCCTGGTCCGATGCGCCGATCCCCGAAGGCTCGCGCATCGTCGTCCTGAAGCAGTCCGGGTCGCGAGTGCACGTTGCAGCGGCCGCCCCTGCCGCACCGCAGTCCTAGGCCACGTCCGCCCACCAGGAAGGAGCCGCCCGACGCCGGGCGACCACCCCATGTTCACCAACTCCAACACCGTCACGGTCATCGCGGTCCTCGCGCTGGCGATCGCCCTCTTCGCCGTCGTCGCGTTCATCGCCCGGCGCATCCGCCGGGTCCCGCCCAACGAGGCGCTGATCATCGTCGGGCGCGGCGCGGGACGCAAGAACGCCGAGCTGGGCGGACAACGCGTCGTCGTCGGCGGGCGCGTCTTCGTCTGGCCGATCCTGCAGCAGGGCTTCTCGATCTCACTCGAGCAGCGTCAGATCGGGATCACCGTCGAGGGTGTGGACAAGAACCGCATCAAGATCGCCATCAAGGCATCCATCAACTTCAAGGTCCGCGGCGACGAGGAGGGGGTGCGGCGCGCAGCGCAGCGCTTCCTGTCCCAGCAGGGCACCCTGACCGAGATCATCAAGGAGTCGCTCGAGGGCTCGCTGCGCTCCATCGTCGGCGACATGACGATCGAGCAGATCATCTCCGACCGCAAGGGCCTGTCCGACCGCGTCGTCGAGTCCACCAAGATGGACCTCGCGGAGCAGGGCCTGCAGGTCGACCTGCTCAACATCTCCGACATCTCCACGCCCGGCTCGGACTACCTCGCGAACCTCGGTCGTGCCGAGGCGGCGCGTGCCCGCCAGGTCGCGGAGGTCTCCGAGGCCGAGGCCCAGCAGATCTCCGAGTTCGCCGTGATCCAGGCGGCCGAGCAGATCGCCGAGCGGCAGAAGGCCCTGGACCTCAAGCGCGCCACGATCAAGGCCGAGACGGACCGGGCCAACGCCGAGGCCGAGGCCGCCGGGCAGCTGGCCCGCGCCGAGCAGGACCGGCTGGTCGCCACCCAGCAGCGCGATGCGCTGTCCGAGCAGGCGAAGGTGACCGAGGAGGAGCTGGACATCTCGGTGCGCAAGCCGGCCGAGGCGGACGCCTACGCCGAGGTGCAGCGCGCCAACGCCCGCCGCGACGCGACCAACGCCGCGACCGAGGCAGACGCCTTCAAGCGGACCACGATCGCCGAGGCAAACAAGAAGGCCGCGATCCAGGACGCCGAGGCCGCAGCCGAGTCGGTGCGGCGCGCCGGTGAGGCCGAGCGTGACCGCCAGGTCGCGCTTGCCGTGGGTATTCGCGCCGAGGGTGAGGCCCGCGCCGTCGCGACCGAGGCAGAGGGTCGCGCCGAGGCCGCGGCGACGGACGCTCGCGCCGAGGCGCTGAAGAAGTACGGCGAGGCCGCCATCGCGCAGGAGCTCATCACGCGCCTGCCCGAGATCGTGCGCGCTGCGGCAGAGCCGCTCGCGGCGGTCGACTCCATGACCGTGATCTCGACCGACGGCGCCTCCCAGCTCACCAAGAACGTAACCAGCGTCCTGGGCGAGGGTCAGCAGATCATCAAGCAGCTCACGGGCGTGGATCTCGGCGCACTGCTCTCCGGGGTCGGTTCCACCGTGTCCGGCTCCGGCGGGACCGGCGGATCGTCCGACTCCGGGCCGTCGGCGAAGTAGCGCGGTCCGCATGCTCTCCGCAGCAGACCTCCTCCACTCGCTCCGGCGCTCGCCGACGGCGCGCAACGGGTACTCCGCAGCCGACGTCGACCGCTTCCTGAGCACGGTCCGGGCCACCCTGGCCACCCTCGAGTCGGGACACACGAGCGGACCGGACGGGCGCCGGCTGCTGACCCCGCGGGAGGTGCGCGATCACCACTTCTCCCCGGTGTCCGCGGCCAGGGCCGCCGCGGAGGGCAACTCCGGTGAGGTCTACTCGGCCGCCGACGTCGACCGGCTCGTGAGCGAGGCCGCGGCGACGCTCGAGGAGTACGTCGCACGGGCGCGTCGGGGGGAACCCCTCGTGCAGCCGGGGGACCGGCGCGAGGAGGCCGCGGCGGACGAGCAGCCGACGGACTCAGCAGACCCGGCGGACTCCGAAGCGCTGCACGGCCTCGACGCCGCGCAGCGGGCAGAGGCCCTGGCCCTGGCTCGTCCGGAGGCGGAACAGGTGACGGACCAGCCCGAGCCGCCGTCGGGTGCCCTGAGCGCGTCCGAGCTACTGCGCCAGCTGCAGTACAACCGCGCCACCTTGATCGGGCGGTCCCGCGACGCGGTGCAGCTGCGCACCCCGAACGGGCGCACGCTGTGGGCGCTCGGGGTCGAGAAGACCCCGGACGGCCTGGTCATCCGCCTGGGGTGAGCCTACCGCCCGTAGGGCGAGGCGGGCTGTTCGCCAGGCCCGGGCTCCTGGTTCGCGGCATGCTTGGCGTCATCGCCGGAGCCGAACGCCTCCCCGACCTTCGACGTGACCTTGTCCACAATCGCCGAGCCCTGGTTCTTCGCCAGGTCACTCGCCTTCTCCTGTAGGTCGCTGACGGTCCGCTGCACGGGTTCGCTGTGCCACACGTCGCCGGCCTGGGCCTTGATCTTCTCGAAGCGCTGGCGTCCCGCGGCGGTGCCGAACAGATAGCCGACCCCCACCCCGATGACGAATGCCGCCTTGGCCTTCATGTCGCCTCCCGCATATCGTTCCGGCCGGGTCACGGCCGGGTGACCGAATGCCACGACCCCAACGTAGGCCCGATTGGGCGGAGCCGCAGCATCGGGCGAACCCACCGCGAAGCGCCCGCGCCGATCAGCCCACGGTCGCACCGAACACCAGGCCGAGGCCGTAGGTCACCGCGGCGGCGCCATAGCCAATCGCGATCTGCCGCAGCGCACGGGTTGCTGGCGATGTCCCCGAGAGCAACCCCACAATCCCCCCGGTGCACAGCAGTGCCACGCCAACCAGCACCGAGGCGACGATCACGGCGGGCGCCCCGTTCATCCCGAGCAGATAGGGCAGGACGGGGATGAGCGCACCCGAGGCGAAGAAGCAGAAGCTCGACCCGGCGGCACCGACGGCGCTGCCCAGCAGCTCGCGCGAGTCGTCGGGTACGGCGCCCTGCGGTCGCGGTCGCCCACGACCCGACCCCTCCCCCAGGGTCGCAAGAACCTCGTGCGCCCGCGCCTCGGCGTCCGGTGCGCTCATCCCCCGCGCCCGGTAGACGAGCGCCAGCTCGTTCTCGTTGACGTTCAGGTCTCCGATGACGTCATACACCTCGGGCGACGTCGTCGATGCGTCCGCGAGCTCGCGCTGCGAGCGCACCGAGACGTACTCCCCGGCCCCCATCGAGAGCGCGCCGGCAAGCAGGCCGGACAGCCCGGTGAGCAGAAGCACCGCGGAGGACGCCCCGGACGCACCGATGCCGAGGATCAGGGCGAGGTTGGACACCAGCCCGTCGTTGGCCCCGAAGACGGCGGCGCGGAAGTTCCCGGACATCCGCGCCCGTCCGCGCGCGGCGAGCGAGCGGACGACCTCCTCGTGCACGCGCTCGTCGGCCGCCATCGCGGCCGTCGCGTCCTGGTCCTGGCCGTACCGCGACCGCGACTCGGAGCGCTGGGCGAGGGCGAGGACGAACACCGAGCCGAAGCGCCGTGCGAGCCAGCCGAACAGCAGCGCGCGCAGACTGGGGCGCGGCCTGGGAAGGGCGCGGGAGCCGAGCAGCTCCTCCCAGTGCGCGGCATGCCTGCCCTCGGCGTCGGCCAGCTCGAGCAGAATCGCCCGCTCCTCGCCCTCGCGCCGGGTCGCCAGGTCCCGGTACACGGACGCCTCCGCGTACTCGTCCGCCAGGTAGCGCCGCCAGCGGCGGACCTCCCGCGCCGTGGGGTGCGACGGGGCCGCCGATACATCATTCATGACGTCGATCATGTCACGCGGCGCCTGCGGCACTCCGCGTCACAAACCGCGGAATTCCGCACTTCTGGCGTTCGGTCATCCGAACTTGGCGCCTGGCAGACCCCGCCTCTCCACAGCCTGGCCGCCGGTGGCGCGCGCCGTCGGTGGCGTGCGTCATCCTGGTTCCGTGCCCGGACCCTCGACCCTTCGCCGCCTGCGTGGCGCTGCCACGGCGCGACGGGTCGACCGGGTGCTGGCAGCCCCGGATCCCGCGCTCGCAGACGACCCGGGCCGCTCCCGTGCTCGTCCGGGGGCGCGGGCGCTGCGCGCGCTTGTGATCCTTCTCCTCCTCGCACTGCTGGGCGCAGCGGCCTGGTGGCTGCTGGCCCCGGTGGCGGTGCTGGCCTGGCTGTGCGTGCACTCCTC
>JBQGOU010000243.1:1735-5471 GCA_052086865.1 Cellulomonadaceae bacterium | reverse complement strand
TCTCTCAGGGTGTGACGCATGAATGGTCTTCCTCGGTATCAGTCGGGTCGGAGTATCTGGATGGTGCGCCGACAGTCATCGGCGCCTCGGTCTGAGGGGCATCCGCTCAGGCGGTGCCGTAGACGCCCTCACGCTGGTCCCGGACCACCAGGCCGGCGCGGGTGGCCCAGTCGAAGAAGGCGCGTGCGCTCGCCCCGCGGCGGGCGATCGTCGCTCTGGCCAGGCCCCGCGCGCTCATGGCCCCCAGCCAGGCGCGCAGGGTGCGCAGGTCGATCTCGTCGAGACGGGTGAGCCCGCGGCGCCTGGCGAACCCCGTGAGGTCCCCCACGTCCGCGCAGTAGGCCTGCACGGTGTGCCCGGCCAGGCCGCGCTGGGCGCCGAGGTGCGCAGCGAAGCGGTGGAGCACCGCATCGATGTCGCCCGGGTCCAGGCGCGGGGAGTGGCTCACCCGTCCACGGTGTCCGGCACAGCGAGCTTTGACAAGCACCGCGGCTCACGCCGTCATCGTGTCGGCGCGCGCGGCTCGGCCTTTCGCCGCTGCCACCCCCGTGCCTCGTACCGGGCGAGCTGCCGCAGCTCGAGCTCACCCAGCGCGCCGAGCACCTCGGGCGGCCCCAGGCCTGCTGCACGCGCGACCGACTCGATCGACGCCCACGATCGCAGCGGCAGCGCGTCGTAGACCCGGCGGGCCGCCTCCCCCAGGTCGTCGTGCGCCTCGACCCGCCCCACAGGTTCGTTCACCAGGTCGCAACCGGGGCGGCCGGCGAGCTCCGCGGCCTCAGCCGCATCGGTGACGCACACCGCACGGCCCTCGCGCAGCAGGCGGTGGCAGCCGGCCGAGGCCATCGAGGTCACGGGCCCGGGGACGGCCCCCACGGGACGCAGCAGCTCGGCCGCGTGGGTGGCCGTGCTGAGCGCCCCCGAGCGCCAGGCGGCCTCCACGACCACCGTCGCGGAGCCGAGCGCGGCAATCAGCCGGTTGCGGGACAGGAAGCGGTTACGGCTCGGCACCGACCCGGGCGGCACCTCGCTGGCCACCACACCGCCGCCGTCCAGCACGCCGGCGAACAGCCGGGCGTTGCCCGCCGGGTAGGGGCGGTCGACGCCTCCGGCAAGCAGCACCACGGTGTGCCCGCGCCCGGCAAGGGCACCGCGGTGCGCCGCGGCGTCGATGCCGTAGGCGCCGCCCGAGACGACGGCAAAGTCCCGCTCGGCCAGGCCGCAGGCCATGTCGGCGGCGACGTTCTGGCCGTAGTCCGTGCTCGCCCGGGCACCCACGAGCGCCACCGATCGCTCCAGCCGCGGCAGCCCTGACTCGAGGTCCTGTCCGCGCGCCCACAGCGCGAAGGGGCACGCGTCGCCGAGGGCGTCCAGGCCCGCAGGCCACCCGTGGCCGCCGGGCACCAGCAACGTGCCACCCATCGCCTCGAGCCAGCGCAGGTCCCTGGCCGGGTCGAGGCCGTCGATCCGGGCCGCCCACCGGCCGAGCGCGCGGGTCATCGCCGCCAGCGCCGTGCGCCCGTCCTCCCCCGTGCGTTCCGCCAGGGCGCGCACCGCCCGCTCGCGGTGCTCGGGTGGCCCGTCGGCCGCCAGCACCCAGCGCAGGGCTGCGTCCGCGCCGAGTCGGCGCACGAGCCGCCCGGCGACGTCGTCGCCGGGCTCGGCGAGACGGCTCCATGCCGCGGCGACGAGCCGGTCGTCCTCGAAGGTGTCGTCCCGGGAACCGGCCTGCGCGCTCATCCGGCGGCGCCCCGTGTGCGCAGGGCCAGGGCCCGGCCGACGTCGGCGTGCTGCGGCCCGTCCCGTCCGGCAAGGTCCGCCAGGGTCCAGGCGATGCGCAGCACCCGGTCGGCGCCCCGCAGGCTCAGGGTGCCGCGGTCGAGGGCGTTGTTCACGTCCCTGAGCAGTGCCGTGGCGGGTCCGAGCCGCTCGCGCAGCACCCGACCAGGGGCCTCGGCGTTCACCCGCCACGGCGTTCCCGACCAACGCTCGCGCTGCGCCTGCCGAGCGAGCGACACGCGGGCGCGCACGGTCGCGGAGTCCTCCGGCGCGGTGGTGGCCACCAGGTCCGCGCGCCGGACGGGACCGACCTCGACCTGCAGATCCACCCGATCGAGCAGCGGTCCGGCGAGCCTGCCGAAGTACCGTCGGCGCGCCAGCGGGGTGCACGAGCAGTCCAGCCCCTTGCCGGTGGCACGCCCGCAGGGGCAGGGGTTGGCCGCCAGCACCAGCTGGAACCGCGCCGGGTACCGGGCCACGCCACCCACGCGGTGCAGCAGCAGCTCACCGTCCTCCAGCGGCTGGCGCAGGGTCTGCAGCACCCGCGGGGCGAACTCGGGTGCCTCGTCGAGGAACAGCACCCCGCGATGGGCTCGCGAGGCGGCGCCCGGCCGGGGCAGACCCGACCCACCGCCGACGATGGACGCCGCGGTCGCGGTGTGGTGCGGGTCCTCGAACGGCGGGCGTCGCACCAGGCCCGCGGCGGCGTTCAGCGTGCCCGCCACGGAGTGCACGGCCGTGACCTCAAGCGATGCCGTGTCGTCAAGGTCCGGCAGCAGGCCGGGCAGGCGCGCTGCGAGCATGGTCTTGCCCGCCCCGGGCGGGCCGACCAGCAACAGGTGGTGCCCACCTGCTGCCGCGACCTCGAGGGCGGTGCGTGCCGCGACCTGCCCGAGGACATCGCGCAGATCGGGTGCGCGGACCTCGGCCTGCGCCACCACGACGGCCTCACGCGCGGGCAGGGCTCGGGGCTCGTCGATGCGCGCGCCGTGCCGGTAGGCCACCTCGGCCAGGGTCGCCGCGCCCCAGACCTCGACGCCCGGCACAAGCCGGGCCTCATCCACATCGGCCAGCGGCACGACGACCGTGGTGAGCCCCGCCCGCGCGGCGGCGGCCACGGCGGGCAGCACCCCGCGCACCGGGTGCAGGCGACCGTCCAGTCCCAGCTCGCCCAGATGCACGACGTCGGTGACCCGGGCGGGGTCGAGCAGCCGGGCACCGGCCAGGGTGGCCACCGCCACCGCGAGGTCGAAGCCCGAGCCGTGCTTGCGCAGGGACGCCGGGGACAGGTTCACCGTGATCTTGCGCTGCGGCCAGCGCAGGCCGCACGAGGCCACCGCCGCCCGCACGCGATCACGCGCCTCCTGCAACGCGGCGTCGGGCAGACCGATCAAGGTGAACCCCGGGACGCTGGCGGCGATGTGCGCCTCCACCTCGACGACGTGTCCGCTCAGGCCCACCAGGGCGACGGCGCGCGTCCGGCCGAGCGACATCAGCTCACCCCGACCAGATGGTCGACCTCGGCGGGACGGCCGGGGCGCGCCAGCACGGCGATCACGTCGATGCGCACCGCCCGCGCCCGCACGTCGTGCTCGGCGAGCCACTGCCCGGTCAGTCGGCGCAGCCGCGCGAGCTTGGCGGCGGTGACGGCCTCGGCGGGATGACCGAAGCCGGTTCCGCTGCGGGTCTTGACCTCCACGACCACGAGATCGTCCCCGTCGAGCGCGACCAGGTCGATCTCACCGCCCGTGCCGCGCCAGTTCGTTGCGAGGACGCACCAGCCCTCGCCCTCCACGAACGCGCGTGCCACGCGCTCCCCGTACCGCCCGACGGCGTCCTTGGCCAGCATGTGACCACCTCCTGCGACGAGGGTGGTCGCCCCGGGCTCGCCGGGCAGCACGCCGCCGAGCCGGTGTGGATGAGGAGGCGGTCTGGGCGGGTGTGGTCAGCCGAGCCA
>JBQGOU010000243.1:0-1725 GCA_052086865.1 Cellulomonadaceae bacterium | reverse complement strand
TGCTACAGGTCGAGCTCCGCGCGGGCCAGCTCCTCGACGTTCACATCCTTGAACGTCACCACGCGCACGGTTTTGACGAAACGCGCGGAGCGGTACACGTCCCACACCCAGGCATCGGCCAGAGTCAGCTCGAAGTAGACCTCGCCTGCTGCGGAGCGCACCTGCAGGTCCACCTGGTTCGCCAGGTAGAAGCGGCGCTCGGTCTCCACGACGTAGGAGAACAGGCTGACCACGTCCCGGTACTCGCGGTACAGCGCGAGCTCCATGTCCGTCTCGTAGTTCTCAAGATCCTCTGTGCTCACGGAACCATCATCGCCCATCGCCCGGCGGCGACATGACCAGCACCCGCGCGGGCAGACGCCAGGAGCGGCGGTGCAGGCCAGTCGGACCGAGCTCGGAGAGCGCCGCCAGGTGCGTGGGCGCACCGTAGCCCTTGTTGCCCTCCCACCCGTATGCGGGGTGCTCGCGAGCGAGCGAGACCATGATCCGGTCCCGCGCGCATTTGGCGAGCACGCTTGCGGCGGCGACCGACGCGCAGCGCTGGTCCGCCTTGACCATGGTCTGCACAGGGGCGACCCGCGCGCGGTGCGCATCCTCGCCACGCAGCGCATCCGCACCGTTCCCGGCGGCGGCGAACAGGTCCTGCGGCGGGGTCAGCCAGTCGTGGGAGCCGTCGAGCAGGACGGCGTCCACGGGCCCGACCCGCTCCTCGACCATGCGCAGCGCCCGCATGCCGGCACGGCGCAGCGCGGCGACGATGCCGACGGCGTCGATCTCCGCGGCCTCGGCGTGGCCGACGGCGCACGCCAGGGACCAGCTGACGATCTCGGGCTCGAGCCGTTCGCGGACGGCGGGCGAGATCAGCTTGGAGTCGGCGAGGCCGGGCGGGCACGGTCGGGTCGTCGTGCCGACGACGACCACGCCGACGCTCACGGGCCCGGCGAGGGCGCCTCGGCCCACCTCGTCGACGCCGGCGACCAGGCGTGCCCCGGAGCGGGTCAGGGATCGTTCGACCCGCAGCGTCGGACGCAGGACGCTCACGGCTCGGGAACCTCCTCGAACACGTCGGCCGGGTTGCGCATCACGGACACCCGGTCCAGTGGCCACACCTTGAGCAGCGCTACGCCCACGACGTCGTCCAGAGGGACGAATCCCCCGCCCGGCAGCCCGCCGGTGAACCTCGAGTCGTGGGAGTGCTGACGGTTGTCGCCCATCACCCACAGCGAGTCCTGCGGGACCACGACGTCGAACTCGACCTGGCTGGGCGCGGACCCGGGCTTGATGTACGGGCTCTCGTCGATGGCCGTGCCGTTGACCGTTAGCGTGCCGTCGGTGGTGCAGCAGGCGACACGGTCACCGGGGAGCCCGATCGCCCGCTTGATCAGGTGCGAGCCGGAGTCCTCAGGCAGCAGGCCGACGAAGCGCAGCGCTGGAGCAACGACGCGTTGCAGGCCGGTGGGCTCGGGGGTGTCCTCAAGCCAGCCACCGGGGTCCTTGAAGACGATCACGTCACCGTGGTGCAGGTCGAACGGTCCCGGGGCGAGCTTGGAGACGATGACACGGTCCCCGACCAGAAGCGTGTCCTCCATGGAGATGCTCGGGATGTAGAACGGCTGCGCGAGGAAGGTCTTGACCACCCAGGACAGCACGAGGGCGCTGACGAAGATGATCGCTACCTCGCGCAGCGCGGACGGCCGGGAGCGGCGTGCACGTCCCGATCGGGCG
>JBQGOU010000242.1:0-5471 GCA_052086865.1 Cellulomonadaceae bacterium | reverse complement strand
GCGGAAGCGGCATAACCGAACCGACACCGTGTCCACGATCGAGGGTCAAGGCCCTATCCATACCCCGGTTCGGCAGATCACGATGTGGTCGATGTTCGCCCTGGATCCAGGAATCCGGCGATCGTGCAGCACGGCGAGGTCGTCGCTCGCCACCGAGCTCAGCAGGGCTCCGAGGCGCTCCTCGCCGACGGCTCCGGTCGCCCACGCCGTCGTGCTCTGCTTCTCGGGCGAGAGCGCGACCGCGATCCCTCCCGGCGCCCCCATCGTGAGCGGATGCGCTCCTCGTCCTTGGCCTTGCGCCGCTCGTACTCGCGTCGCGCCGACGATCCTGCGGTGCCGGTGCCGGTGACGTCACGAGTTGGTTCCGGCTCCCCGCTGTCGGCGCCCTCGTCGCCGGACTCGACCTCACCGCTTGCGCACTCCAGGCGCCGTACGGTCTTCGTGCTCGGTTCGTAGATCGCCTGGCTCCGGGCCGCGAGCGCGATCCGACACAACCGGCAAGTGCCGGCGTAGCGCAGGCGCATGATGCGATCGGCGGCAACGCTACGGGTGATGTCTTCTGACACTGTGGCCCTCCTCTGCCAGTGTCTTCGACACGCTCGACGTGGGTCTTGAAGCAGAGTCGGGCTCGTCGTCAGCCGTCGGTCAGGCGCCCGAGGGCGACCACGTTCACTTCGTCTGACCGAGAGCGCTCGGCGATCATCGACAGGACGGCTGAGCGGTACTCGCCGCTGGATGTGGCCAGCCGACTGCGTGAAACTATGCCGTCGCATTCCGCCAGCCAGGTGTGCTCTTCGAACGACAGGGCATCGACGGTCAACGGAAGTGCAACCATCAACTTAAACTACTTACACTTGTTGCATAAGTGTAAGTAGCTTTGCCTACGTCGTAACGGTTCCGTTCCCGCCGGGCGTCACTCGTCTCCCCGTCGTCGGAGGAAGGACTTCTTGTCCTTGTCGCTGCGCGGGCTCTCTTCGTCCGCTTCGGCAGGCTCCAAGACCTCCGGCGGCCCGAGCTTGGCGTCGCGTTCGACACGTGCCCTCTCCAGGCGGTTTGTCAGTTTTGAGCTGGCCCTGGCGCCGAACGAGAGCGCTCGACCGATGCCTTCGTCGCCCAACTGTCGAGCCGCGCCGACCCCTTCAGCGCCGGTCTCGACGACTTTGTCCTTCACCTCGGCGACCGCGTCTACCCAGCGCTTGCCATTGAAGGATTCCCGGCCGGACCCGATTCCGAGCCGGTCGTGGAACTCTACGATTCCGTGCGCTACCTGGTTGCTCGCATCGACGACGGCGCGCGAGTCCATGGGGTGAAGCAGAACCTTGCTGTTGGCGAAGGTGGCCGTGGCGTCGATGCGGGCGAGCAGCTGCGCCGTGGATTGTGAGATGAGCTCGAGCCGGTTCCGGCGAGCCGCCTTGAGTCCGAGACGATGCTGGTCAAGGTCTTGCGCGGCGCCGTCCAACACCCGGTCGAGCTCCAGGATGGAGAGGGCATCTTGGAGCTGGAAGCAGCGGGCCAGCACGGCGAGCCACTCCTGCACAGTGGACTGGGCGCCCTTGGCCGTAGCGGCGAGATCGCCGATCTTGGTGTTGCGCTCGAGCTTCTCGGCGAGTGCGTCGAGCTGACGCAGGGCGTAGGCCTGGGTTCGGCCGATCGTCGCTGAGCTGCCCTGCACCTTGGACCAGGTGACCTCGGATACTCTTCCCACCTGGTTGCGGACGGTCATGGCCTCCTCGATGACGAAGTCCACACCGATCATGTCGGAGAGCACGGCGTCCTTCTGGGCTCGTAGGACGTCGTCCACCTTCGCGTCGATGACGGCGAGGTAATCGGCGATCTCGTCCATTGCCTGCTGCATGGCCTGCTGTGCCATGAGGCCACCGATGCCCGACAGAACGGCAGGATTCGTGAGAAGCGTGCCACGAGTTGAGAATTCGAGAAGGTTGGTGATCTTCCCCTTCTCCGTCACCGCGACGGCCCGCGAGAGGCCAGCTTCGGAACCCTTCATCAGGTTCTGCGTTTTGGCCAAGCGAGCGGACTTCTCACTCAGCTTCACCCAACGCCCGTAGTTGGCAACGACCTCGGACGTGATCTGCGTCGCGCCCGCCGCTGCGCCGACCGCGGGCCGGAGCCGCTGCAGCCCGAGATCCTTCGATGCTAGATCGTGTGAGGCGAGGAACCGCTCGACGGCTGTTGACTTCCCGATCACCGCCAGACCGTCACCGTCACTGATCAGCTCGATCTCGTTGTCCATCGTTGACTCCCGAAGCGAAAGCAGGAACGCCCTGCGTAGAGGAGGGGTTCGTTCCCA
This sequence comes from Cellulomonadaceae bacterium, assembly GCA_052086865.1. GTDB lineage: Bacteria > Actinomycetota > Actinomycetes > Actinomycetales > Cellulomonadaceae > Flavimobilis. The sequence continues at coordinate 3,163 of JBQGOU010000242.1, read as the reverse complement.
CCTCGACGTCTCTCATGACGCCGTGAACAGGGTACGCCCGCCCTTCGACCATGATGTGCGACTGTTGCTTCTGCACCGCAGGAGCCCACCGGGCTCGCCCACAACGCAAACCCGGCCCCCCGCTGGGTGCATCGTGTTTGCCGCCATCTCGGGGCTATGCCCGGGCAAGGAGCATAACGACGTCGGTGTGGACGCTTCGCCACCGGCACTTCCCAACGCCGCGCGGTATCTGGAAGTGTCCGGGCCGGGCACCTGAAAGAATGCCACTGACAAGGTGCCGGACGAGACCGAGGGAACGCTCCACCGATGACGCTAACACTTGGTTCGATCCTCTTGAACGCTGGCATTGATCCCGCAAACACCCAGGTGATCCGCCATGCCTTCGTCCGGAGTCACGAGGGTGAGGGGATGAATGGTATTGACGCCGGCTCCACCGACGACGAGATTCTTGCGTACACCGGCGAGCAGTCCGCACTGCCACGGATCTTTCCGCGCGTGCCCCCAGGAGTCTGGGTCGTGTTCATCCGTGAAGGAGGCGACCGAGCGCGCCTGTGGTCAGTCGTGGAGAACCGAGGCGAGCAATCTAACGACGGCAGCGTCCGGACATTCGATCTCGTCGTGTCCGAGCACATGGCCGATCTGAGAAATCGCCTTGTCATCGGCTGGCGGTCACCACGCACCTGGAGGCTCAACGGGCCGACGGCGGCTCGCTATCCGGTGATGGAGATCGCGGACGCGCAGCCGGTGCCGTTTCCTGGCTTTGATGGGATCGTCCTGGACTACGTGCGGCTGCAGGCGGTGATGCGGGAGCGCCGTTTTGCCGCGTGGCGGACTGCGCTGTCAGCGGTCAAGGGCATCTACCTGATCACTGACACCCTCGACGGCCGCCAGTATGTCGGCAAAGCCGACGGTGCAGAGAGCATCAGCCAGCGCTGGGGTAGCTACGCCGCTAACGGCCACGGTGGCAATGTGGAGCTCCGCAACATCGATCCGATGGGCCTCCGCTTCTCTTTACTGCGTGTGTTTGATCCCGCAACGCCTGGACGTGAGATCGACGAGGCGGAGAGCCATTACAAGCACGCACTAGACACACGTCGGCACGGCCTGAACCGCAACTGAGCTTCGCTCTCGAGCGGCAACGCGGAAGAAGTGCTCGCGGCCCACCCCGCCTCATGCCCTGGGCCCCTCAGCCTCGGCTACCGGCTGCCGCAGAATCGTCCGCTGCCTCTCCGGAGCGACCCTGCGCAGGTCGCTGAGGTAGATCTCGTGGTGTGTCCCGGTCGGGCGGAGTCCATGCGCGGGGATGAACTCGTGGTGCATGGCGTCCAGCACCGCCGCCTCGTCGTCGAAGGTCCCCACGTGCAGCGTCTGCACGCACCGGCCTTCGGTGAGGCGCTCCAGGCGCACCTCGTCCAGGCGCGTGGGGTTGCGCTTCTCGCGGACCTGCCCGACGGCGGCTGCCACCGCGCCCTCGTCGAGCCAGTCGGGGACGAGCAGCAGCAGCGTCCAGCCCCAGCGTGACTTGTCGCGCGCGGTGGTGAACGCGGCCAGGTCCTTGGCCCGCCACATCCCTTCGAGGGGCGGCACGACGTAGTCGCGCCCGAGCTCACGCTTCGAGGCGAACTTGAGCGTGTAGGCCACGGGGTAGAGCGCCTCGAGGGCCTGGGCGAACAGGGGAGTGGTGTTGGGGTCGCCGTGCCCGTCGATCATCAGGTACTGCGCGTTGGGCACGTCGAGGAGGCGGAACGCGCCGCGGCGCGCGCGGTAGCGGTCCAGTTTCTTCACGTCGAGCGCGTCATCCATGCCCATGGATGATGGCACGGCACCGCCATGTCGGGAAAGGCGCTGCCACAACCTCCGGTCTCGCCCATCCTTGACCCCTGAGGTGGTCCAGATGAGCGACGCGGTGTCAACGTTCGCATCAGCGCTGGCAGCCCCCGAGCCGTCGGCTCGCCTGCAAGCGGCCTTGGCGGCTTTGGCGGCCGGGACGGAGCCACGGGCCGACGACGTGGACCTGCTGGTCGCGCGGTGCGCGGTGGAGCCCGCTTTCCAGGTGCGCGAGATGCTCGCGTGGGCGCTGACCCGCCATGACCGGGCGGCCGCCGAGGCGCCGCGGATCATGGCGGGCGATCTCAACGACGCGCTCGCGGGCCTGGCCGCGCAGGCGCCGTCGGACGCGACGCTGCCGGGGCACTGGCTCTCGGTCGAAGGCCAGGCCGTGGTGCCGGGTATCACACCTCCGGACGATGCGGCGGGGGAGTCCGCCGACTTCGTGCTCGCGCTCGACGGCGACCCGCTGGCCTTGGTGCAGCCGCACGGCAAGGCGATGCGCTGGCTCACGCCGCGCTGACGACGCGCTACCGCCCGTGGCGTTCCGAGCGCTGCCACAGCCAGTCGGCCTTGATCCAGACGGCCTCCGCGTCGGCGAGGGGAGCGTCCAGCTCGGCGTCCAGCGTTGGAATCGGCGACTGGGATCGCCGATTCCAAGGCCAGTCGCCGATTTCAACGGCATCAACGGCATCAGCGGTCTCAACACCCCCAGCGGCGGGCGCGACCGCCCTGTCAGCCGCCTGTCAGACCCGCGTCAGCGCCCTCGTGTCCACTGGGGCGTATGACAGAGAACCTCATCACCGCCACCGGCCTGGTGAAGACCTTCGGGAGCACCCGCGCCCTCGACGGCTTCGACCTCGAGGTGCCCCGCGGATCCGTCGTCGGGCTCCTCGGCCCCAACGGCGCCGGCAAGACGACAGCCGTGCGCATCCTCACCACCCTGCTGCGCCCCGACGCGGGCACCGCGACCGTCGGCGGCCTTGACGTCGTCACCCACGCCGACCAGGTGCGCAGGCGCCTGGGCCTGACCGGCCAGTACGCAGCCCTGGACGAGACCCTGTCCGGGCGGCAGAACCTGCGCCTGTTCGGCGTGCTGCTCGGCCTGGGCCGAGCCGGCGCGAACGCGCGCGCCGCGGAGCTGCTCGAGGAGTTCGGCCTCGCCGGCGCCGCCGACCGCTCCGTGAAGACCTACTCCGGCGGCATGCGCCGGCGCCTCGACCTGGCTGCCAGCCTGGTGGGGCGTCCCGAGCTGATCGTGCTGGACGAGCCCACCACGGGCCTCGATCCCGCCCGCCGCGAGGAGATGTGGCGCACCGTGCGCACCCTCGTGGCC
>JBQGOU010000241.1:0-5478 GCA_052086865.1 Cellulomonadaceae bacterium | reverse complement strand
AGTAAACCCCAATTCTACATTGGGGCCACTGTCCGAGAAGGAGCGGGCACCTCAGATCGAGGGTCAAGGCCCGTCCTCGTTCGACTGCTCCACGACCCAGCCACTGTCAAGTACCATCCCAGACTCAGGCTCGTCTGCAGCAGCGGGAGTCGCACCCGCCAGCGCCAGAGATAGCAGTACAGTAAGCGCCGGGATCATTCGTGAATATCGAGAACTATTGGCGCGACTCTTGGCGCCCGGAGCTCGTCTTTGAGCCTGTCTCATCTCAGTATTCTTCTTTCTCGCTAGACTCTTGGAGTCGATTGGCTACGTCTTCTTCCTCTGGTTAGTGCCGGATCGCCCCCTTGGGTATCGATTCATGCGGATCGGTATCGAGAAGCACTAGCCCGGATCTTTCATGGGGCCTGGGCGGCTCGTGGCGCGGCGTCGTGGCCGTCGTTCGGCAGTGATTGTGGCATTGGGGTGTGACAGGGGGCCGCGTGTCGGGCGGTGGGCGCCGGTTCCGGCCGGTCGTACAGGTTCTCGTGGGTGGTCAGGGACGAGGATGTCGCCTCAGCCGGGTGCGGTCAGGGCGGCGAGGCGCTGGTAGCCGGTGGTCAGGAGGTCTGCCCAGGGGTGGGTGTCCTTGACGTGCAGGACCAGGGTGCGGGCGTGGCGGGCCAGCGCGGCCGGGGCGTGCAGCAGCCGGGTCCGTAGCCGTTTGGGTTCCCAGCGGCGGGCCGTCGTGGTGGTGAACGCGAGGAGCTGGGTCCAGGCGGTCAGGTCGGCGGCGAGGGCGACGATGGCGCACCAGATGCGGTTGGCGTCGAAGTTCTTCAGCGGCAGGTTCCGTAGTCCGGTGTCCTTGGCGGCGCGGATCCGGTCCTCGCAGCGGGCCCGGCGGCGGTGGCGTAGCTCCAGGTCCTGCAGCTGCCCGCGGGTGGTGTTCGTGACGAACGCGGTCAGCCGGTAGCCGCCGGCGTCGTCCAGGCGTCCTTGGGAGACGCCCGCGCCGGGGTGGGGCCGTTCGCGGCGCACGATCACCCGCATCCGGGCCGGCCAGCCCTCCAGGTGCCCGCCGGCGGCGAGCAGGGCGGTGATGTCCGCGACGTCCGCACCCTCGCGGGCTCGACCGTCGCCGTTGAGCGCCGCGGTCCACGCCTTGGCGGGGATCGCCGCGTAGATGCCGGGCATGTGGGCCCACGGCAGAGTCCACCCGATCGAGTAGGACACCCCGCGACCGGTCAGCCAGGACAAGTACGCCTTTGTCCCGCCGCCACCGTCGGTGCGGATCAGCACCTTGCGCCCCGGCCGGGACACCTGGATCCCGGGGACGGCGTCCAGCGCGGCGCGGGTGACCTCGATGTGGTCGCTCGCGGTGTTCGACCCGGCGTTGCCGGCCCGCAGCTTCATCGCCAGCAGCTCACCGGTGCCGGCCGCGCCGTGGTCGACAAACGCGCACAACGGGTGGAACCCGAACCCCTTCTTGAACGTCGGGGCCGCGCTCTCCTTCTCCGAGTGCACGCTGATCAGCGTGGCGTCCAGGTCGATCACCAACGGCGCCGTCGCGCTCATCTGATGCGTCGGGGCGTGCTGCCCGGCAGCAGCCCAGACCGCGGCCCGGGCTGCCTTCCTAGCCCGGGCGACCTCGGGCAGGACCTTGTCGGCGTCCTCGGCCAGGGCCGCCATGGTGCGCGAGACCGTCGCCTCGGAAGCGACCGGACCAAACAGCTGCGGTTCGCCGCGCAGCAGGGTGACGTCGGCCAGGCAGTCCCCGCCCAGCACCAACGCCACCGCCAGATCCGTGACGACCTTGGCCGGGTCGTGCACCGCGAACGGGGACCGCCACCGCGCCAGCCCGTCCGACAGGGCCACGTCCAGCCCGGCGGCCCGCACCGTCCGCGTCAGCAACACCCCACCTGCCGAACCCGCCGCCGCAACCGGCGCGGCGTCGACTCGGACACGTGGGTAAAACCCGGTACCGTTCACCTCGAAGGTGCTCCTCGTTCTGGTCTGATCTGTCCATCGCAAGACAAATCATCCCAGGTCAGGAGCACTTTCTTCGTTCACGCCACGGCACAGCCATGAAATCTCCAGGCTAGGTCCTCTCCGCTTACGCGAGAACATTCTCTGTTCTACCGGCAAGCTCGCCCGTCAGAAATCTGCGCGCAGGCTTCTACGTGATGCTCCATCAACGTATGGAATGGTCTCGATGCCGCCTTTCTGCCAGCGCCTCAGGCGGTCACCACGTGGAGCCCAGCCGTGGTCAGGGCGTCGACCACGTCCGGATCTGCCTCCACCCCGGTCACCAGGCTGGCGAACTCCCCCAGACCCGCGACGTGACCGATGTGCACCTGGCCGAGCTTGCGCGAGTCGGCCACCACCACGGGCGTGGCCGCCGAGGCCACCATGCGTGCCTTGACCTCGGACTCCGGGAGGTTGATGTTGGTGATGCCGTGCTGACGGTCCACCCCCGTGCAGCCGATGAAGGCCAAGTCCGCATGCAGCTTGTCCAACACCTCACCAGCCAGCGGCGCCACGAGCGAGTGCTGCAGCGCACGCAGTGTCCCCCCGGTCACCGCAACGGAAATCCGTGGAATCGCCGGCTCCAGTGCAAGGGCTGTGTTGAGCCCGTTGGTGACGACGACCACGTCCGTCAGATCCGTGCGGGCCACGAGGGCATTCGCAATCGCCGTCGTGGTTGTACCCACGTCCAGCAGCACGCTCATCCCTGAACGCACCATCCCGGCGGCGTACGCGGCGATCCGTTGCTTCTCCGCTGTCGCCGCGCTCATCGCCTCCTCAAAGGAGGGCTCGGCCAGCACCGAGCGCTGCCGCGGCACCGCCCCGCCGCGGATGCGTCGCACCAAGCGGGCACGGTGCAGCGCGTCTAGGTCCGTACGGATCGTCACATCGGATACTCCGAAGGCTCCGGCGAGATCGCCGACCTTGACGAACTCGCGAACGGTGATCATCTCGAGCATCTGCTGGCGGCGGACCGCCGCCGGATGGGAAGGGGCCTCGTCAGCCATCGGCGGGGCCTCCCTCCCGCACCGGCCGATGACGAACGACGCCGTGACCGATGTCAGCCACGGACGCTCGCGCGCCTCTTGTTGAAGATGTCGAAGGCCACCGCGAGAAGCAGCACCAGGCCCTTGACGATCTGCTGCGTCGAGGCGTCCACGCCCATCAACTGCATACCATTGGTCATCACCGCCATGATCAGGCCACCGATCATGGCGCCGGTCACCCGGCCCACACCACCCGTCGTGGACGCGCCGCCGATGAAGCACGCCGCAATGGCGTCCAGCTCGAACATGTTCCCTGCGCCGGGCTGGGCACCATTCATGCGAGCGGAGAACGCGACACCCGCCACGCCGGCCAACAGGCCCATGTTCACGAAGATCAGGAAGTTGACCTTCTTCACCTTGATTCCGGACAGCTGGGCAGCGTTGAGGTTCCCTCCGATGGCGTACACGTGGCGCCCGAACGTGCTGTGCTGGGTCACCAACGAGTAGATCAGGATAAGGATCGCCAGGATGATCAGGATGTTGGGCAGCCCGCGGCTCTTGGAGAGTTGGTAGCCGAACCACATCACCACGGCCGCGATCAGCGCCACGCGCACGATGAACAGCGGTAGGGACTCGACCACCTGCTTGTAGGCGATACGAACACGCCGCGAGCGCCACAGCGTGAATACGTAGCCCACCACGGCGATCGCGAAGATCAACACGGTGAATACGTCGAACCCGTGCCCGCCCAGGATCCCGTTCTGGAAGCCGTTGGCGATCTTGTAATACGTGCCGCCGAAGGGCGAGAGCGAGACGTTGTTGAGCACCTGATACGTCATGCCGCGGAAGAGCAGCATCCCGGCAAGGGTGACGATGAAGGCGGGAATGCCCACATAGGCCACCCAGAAGCCCTGCCACACCCCGACCAGCAGGCCTACCGCCAGGGCGGCAAGCACTCCGACCCACCAGGCGTGCCCCTCACGTATCACGAGCACAGCGGAGACCGCACCGGTCAGCGCGACCACGGACCCCACCGACAGGTCGATGTGACCGCCGATGATGACGATCACCATGCCGATCGCGAGAATCAGGATGTAGGAGTACTGCAGGATGATGTTGGTCAGGTTTCCGGGGCTGAGGAAGTTCGGGTCCAGGATCGAGAACAGCGCGACGATCGCGACGAACGCGACCAGGATCCCGCTCTGCCGCATGTTTCGTGCGACGAGCTCGCGAATGTTTGCCACCGCGGTCATCGTGTCCGCTCCTTCTCCATAGTCATGCGTTCCATGAGGCTCTCCTGCGTCGCCTCCGACGCGGTGAACTCCCCGGTGATCCGCCCGAATGCGAGCGTGTAGATCCGGTCGCAGATCCCCAGCAGCTCAGGCAGCTCGGAGGAGATGACGACGACGGCCTTGCCCGCCGCGACCATGCGGTTGATGATCGCGTAGATCTCGTACTTCGCGCCGACGTCGATTCCTCGCGTCGGTTCGTCGAGGATCAGCACCTCGGGGCTCGTATAGAGCCACTTGCTCAGCACGACCTTCTGCTGGTTGCCACCCGAGAGTTTGCCGACCAGGGCGAGCACGCTCGGGGTCTTGATGTTCAGGTCCCGCCGGTACTCCTCGGCTACCTGGGACTCCTCGTTGCTGTTCACCCAACCCCTGCGGGTCAGCTTGCGAAGGCCGGCGATCGAGATGTTCCGCTTGGAGCTCTCGATAAGGTTCAGGCCGTAGCGCTTGCGATCCTCCGTGGCATAGGCGACCCCGTGCTCAATGGCCTCGGGCACGGTACGCAACTGCACCTCCTTGCCCTCGAGGAACACCTTTCCGGAGAAGCCGCGACCGTAGGAACGACCGAACAGGCTCATTGCAAGCTCGGTCCGCCCGGCACCCATCAGCCCGGCGATCCCCACGACCTCGCCCTTGCGGACGGCAAAACTCACATCGTCCACCACGAGCCGGTCGGCCTGGGTGGGATGGTGCACCGACCAGTTCTCCACACGCATCGCCTCCTCGCCGATGTCCGGCGTGCGCTCAGGGAAGCGGTTCTCCAGGTCACGGCCGACCATGCCACGGATGATCCGGTTCTGCGTCGAGTCCGGATCGGACATGTCGAGCGTCTCGATCGTGCGACCGTCCCGCAGGATCGTCGTGCGGTCGGCGATCTCCTCCACCTCGTTTAGCTTGTGGGAGATGATGATGCTCGTGATGCCCTGCTCCTTGAGCTGGCGCAGCAGCCCAAGCAGGTGCTCCGAATCGCTGTCGTTCAGCGCGGCCGTCGGCTCGTCGAGAATGAGCAGGCGCACCTCCTTGGACAGCGCCTTGGCGATCTCGATGAGCTGCTGCTTGCCGACGCCGAGGTGGCCGACCGGGGTGGTGGGGTTCTCTCGCAGTCCTACGCGGTCCAGCAGCTTGACCGCCTCGGCGTTGGTCTTGTTCCAGTCGACGAAGCCGGGCACGCCGGTCTGCTCGTTGCCCAGGAAGATGTT
>JBQGOU010000240.1:4993-5518 GCA_052086865.1 Cellulomonadaceae bacterium | reverse complement strand
GTGCCCAACATCAAGGACGCCCACCGCCTCGACCTCAAGGAGCTCGCGCAGGGCATCGCCGAGCTTACGGCGACCGCTCGGGCCGGGAAGACGACGCCGTCGGGCATGAGCGACGGCACGATCACCATCACCAACGTGGGCGTGTTCGGCATCGACACAGGCACGCCGATCCTCAACCCGGGCGAGGCCGTGATCCTGGCCTTCGGCGCGATCCGCGAGCAGCCGTGGGTGCACAAGGGCAAGATCCGCACGCGGATGGTGACCCAGCTGGCACTGAGCGTCGACCACCGGCTGGTGGACGGCGCGCTCGCCTCGAAGCTGCTCGCGGACGTGGCAGCCGTGCTGCACGACCCGGCGCAGGCCCTGGTGTGGACCTGAGCCGGGTCGGAGCCGAACCCGCGCGTCAGTAGCCGACAGTGAAGCGCTCGCGGTGGTGCTGCGGGCGGTCAATCTCGTCGACGAATGCATGTGCGTAGTCGGCCCCCGAGATGGCGGACCGGCCCTGGGCATCGGTGAGCAGGACGT
>JBQGOU010000240.1:0-4983 GCA_052086865.1 Cellulomonadaceae bacterium | reverse complement strand
CCCCCGGCCCGCCCTCCCCCGGCGTGGTGCGGGGCCCGGGCCCCCGCCCCGGCCACGGCCGCACCGAAGGCCGCCGACGGGCTGAGGTAGAACCAGTCGACGTCGTCGGGGGTGGCCTCGAGTGCCGCGAGCACCTCGGCGTGCGCGGCGGCCTCAGGCTTGGCGTCCGCGGGGAAGTCCGGGGTGTCCAGCAGCCGCGGGCCGTCCTCGCTGACCTTGAGCGAGCCCGCGCCGCCGACGAAGGCCAGGCGGGCACCGTGCTCCGCCGCGGCGGCCGCCAGCGCGGGAACCGCCTCGACGAGCTTCTGCCCGTCCAACTCGCGTGCGGGGATCGCGACTGCGAGGACGTCGGCGCCCCGGGCGAGGCGGTCCACGAGCTCGGCGTCGTGCACGGAGCCCTGCTCGAAGTCCACCTGGTCCTTCGTGGACCCGTCCAGCACCCTGGTCGTCGTGACGACCTCGACGCTGTGGCCCCGGCCGGCGGCCTCGTGGACGATGTTGCGGCCGGCGAAGCCGGTTCCACCGAATACGACGATGTGTGCCATGTCGACCTTCCCTCGTGGCGTGCGTGCGCACGGTCGTGCCCAGCGTAGCCGGGGCGGACCCGCGTCGCCCGACCCCTAGGCTGGTGGCGTGCCCCGCAACGACCCCGGTTCCCGCCTGCTCGCCCCGGCGCTGGCGGCCGCGGTGCTCTGCGCCGTCGTCGGCGTGGTCCTCGGCGGGCTGGTCGGCGGGATCTTCACCCCCGGCATCGTGTCGGATCCGGGTCCCCTGATCCGATGGGCGCTGCCCGTCACCACCGTGCTGGCGCAGCTGGCCACCGCCGTGACGACCGGCGGCCTGACCGCCGTGGTGGGCATCCTGCCGCGCGGGCGCGACGCGTCGACTGCGCTGCTGGTGACGGCCTGGGCCGCAGGTGCCTGGACGCTGCTTGCGCTCGCCGAGCTCGTGCTGACCTTCGCCGACATCCTGGGCGGCCAGCGCGGCACGGCCGACTTCGGCGGGCAGCTCGGCAGCTTCGTCGCCCAGGTGCCGCTCGGCCGGGTGCTGCTGGCGGTCGTCCTCATCGCCGCGCTGGTCTCCGTGCTCGCGCTGGCCGTGCGCACCCCGACGGGTGCGGCGTGGACCCTGGCGCTCGCGCTCGTCGCGCTCGTCCTCGTCGCCCTGACCGGGCACTCCTCCGGCGCCGCTAACCACAATCTCGCCGTCTCCGGCATGTTCCTGCACCTCGTGGGCGCCGCGGTGTGGGTCGGCACCCTCGGCGCGCTTGCCGTCGTGCGCTGGCGCGGCGGCCTCAGGCGGTCGGTGGTCGATGTCGTCCGGCGGTTCTCGGCCGTTGCCCTGTGGTGCTACGCGCTCGTCGCCGTGTCCGGCGTGGTCAGCGCGGTGATCCGCGTCGGTGGCTGGGACGGGCTGCGCAGCGCCTACGGCGCGTTGCTCGCCGCGAAGCTCGTGCTGCTGCTCGTGCTGGGCACGTTCGGCTGGCTGCACCGGCGCAACGTCGCTCGCGGCCTGGCTGCCGCGCCCGACGGCGGCCAACGCGCCACCTGGCTGTTCTGGCGGCTTGCGCTTGTGGAGCTGATGGTGATGGGTGCGGTCTCCGGCGTCGCCGCCGCCCTCGGCCGGACGCAGCCCCCCGTCCCGGACACCCCGCCGGTGACGCCGACGCCCGCCGAGATCGTCACCGGAGAGCTGCTCCCTCCGCCACAGACCGGGGCGACCTGGTTCACGCAGTGGCGCCTCGACGTGCTGATGGCGTGCGTCGTCGTCGCCGGGCTCGTGGTGTACACGCGCTGGTTCGTGCGCCTGCGCCGTCGCGGTGACTCCTGGCCGCTCGGGCGCGTCGTGTCCTGGTGGGCCGGGATGATCGTGCTGGCCTGGGTGACCTCGGGCGGGCCCGCCGTGTACGGGCATGTGCTGTTCAGCGCGCACATGGTCCAGCACATGGTGCTGGCCATGGTCATCCCGATCTTCCTGGTGATGGCCGCGCCGGTGACCCTGGCGCTGCGCGCCCTGCCGGCGCGCAAGGACGGTTCGCGGGGGCCGCGTGAGTGGTTGCTGACGCTGGTCAGCTCGCGGTGGGGCACCTTTTTCGCGAACCCCCTCGTCGCCGCCGTGAACTTCGCCGGATCGATGATCGTCTTCTACTACACCCCGCTGTTCGAGTGGTCTCTGACCACGCATGTGGGACACCTGGCGATGATCGCTCACTTCTCCCTGGCCGGGTACCTGTTCGCCAACGCGCTGATCGGCATCGACCCCGGTCCGCGGCGACCGGGTTACCCGCTGCGCCTGGTGCTGCTGTTCGCGACTATGGCCTTCCACGCGTTCTTCGGCGTCACCCTCGTGAGCAGCGAGGCGCTGCTCGTGCCCGAGTGGTTCGGCCTGCTGGGCCGGGACTGGGGCCCGACGGCGATCGCCGACCAGCAGATCGGCGGGTCCGTGGCCTGGGGGATCGGGGAGATCCCGACGATGATCCTCGCCATCGTCGTCGCCGTGCGGTGGTCGCGGGACGACGAGCGCGCGGCCCGGCGCCGCGACCGGCGGGTCGAGGCCAAGGGCGACACCGAGCTGGACGACTACAACGCGATGCTCGCCGACCTGGCGAAGCGGGACGGGTGAGGCCGCCCGCACGTCAGACCGGGGCGTGGCGGTCCAGGAACTCGTAGACCTCGGTGTCGTCAACACCGGGAAAGGTGCCGGGCGGTAGCGCGGCGAGCAGATGGGAGTGCGCCTTGGCGCTGGGCCACGCGTCGCGCGACCACCGGGAGGCGAGCTCGGCCGGCGGGCGCCGGCAGCACACCGGGTCGGGGCAGCTCGAACGGGAGCGCACCCGCGTCTCGCGGCCCTGGAACCAGCGGGAGTGCTCGAACGGAACCCCGACGTCGATGGCGAAGTCCCCGGAGGAGTGGCGCTCGACATGGGTCGTGCACCAGTAGGTGCCCCGGCCCATATCCGTGTACTGGTGGTGGGTGGCGTAGCGGTCGGCCTTGGTGAACACCCGCCGTGACGCCCAGAACCGGCAGACGATCTGCCCCTCGATGGCTCCTGTGACGTCGGTGGGGAAGGAGACGGCGTCGTTCTCGTACGCCTTGTAGATCACGCCGTCCTCACCGACGCGCATGAAGTGCACCGGCAGGCCGAGGTGCTCGGTGGCGAGGTTCGTGAAGCGGTGCGCCGCGGTCTCGTAGGACACGGCGAACACGTCCCGCAGGTCGTCGATCGACAGCGTGCGCTCCTCCTTGGCGTCCGTGAGGAAGCGGACCGCGGCCTCCTGCGGCATGAGCAGCGCGGCCGCGAAGTAGTTGGCCTCAACCCGCTGGCGCAGGAAGTCGGCGTAGCCGCGCGGCCCGGCGTGCCCGAGCGCGAAGTGGCCGAGGGTCTGCAGCACGATGGTGCGCGGGTCGTGCCCGGCACGGGCGGACACCGGCAGGTAGATCCGCCGGTTCCTGGTGTCGGTCACCGAGCGCGTCGCGCGGGGCAGGTCCTCGGCCCGGTGCAGGGTGAAACCGAGATGCTCGGTGATGGCGGTGACGCCCCGGTCCGTCAGCGGCCCGCCCCGGTAGCCCGTCGCCGTGCAGATCTGCCCCGCCAGCTGTTCGATCTCCGCGAAGTAGTTGTTGCGCGCCCGCATCTCGCCGCGCAGCTCGGCGTTGGCGCGGCGCGCCTCCTCGGGCGTCGCTGCGCGGACCGTCGCCGCACGGGCGAGCTCCTCGTGCAGGCCGACGATGGCCTCCAGGTCCTCGGTGCTCAGCCGGCTGCTCGGGCGGATCGCCGGGAGGCCCAACGTCGCGTAGGAGGGGTCCTCCTGCGCGTGACGCAGCGCGATCTCGAGCTCGGCGCGGCGGGTGGGCGGTGCGGGGTCGATGAGCTCGGCGAGCGGCACGTCGAGCGCCGCGGCGATTGCGCCCAGCAGAGCGAGGCGGGGCTCGCGCTTCCCGTTCTCGATCTGTGACAGCAGCGACGGTGCGCGCTCGACCCGCGCGGCGAGGTCGGCCAGCGTCAGGCCCCGGGCAGTGCGGGCGTGCCGGATGCGGGGTCCGAGGACCTTCAGGTCCAGGGCGTCGGCCGGGGAGGCGGGCGGGGAGGCGGGCGCGGTTGGACCGGCGGGCTGCTGCGGGCGGGCAGGACGGGGCATCGCTGACTCCTTCGTCATGCGGTGGGCGGGGCCGCCGTGGCGCGGTGCGGAACGGTTCTTCACCTCGGGTGAAGATCGGCCAATCTTTACACAGAGGCGGGCCGGTTGTGACCCCCGTCACGTGTGCAAGGTGTACTCACGCAGTTCTTCACCGGCCGCACCGGGTGGCCGCCCCGACCAGGGAGGCATCATGAGCATCACACTGGAACCGACGCCGAGCACGCCGACGCAGGAGCGGACGAACGGGTCCGCGAGCAACGTCACCGCGCGCATCCGCGCCGAGGCGGCGGACCTGGCTCAGGACTGGGCCGGCAACCCGCGCTGGAGAGGGGTGGAACGCACGTACACGCCCGAGGACGTGGTCCGGCTGCGTGGCACGGTGCGTGAGGAGCACACTCTCGCCCGGCGTGGTGCCGAGCGGCTCTGGGACCTGCTGCACACCCGCGACTACGTCCACGCGCTGGGTGCCATCACCGGCAACCAGGCCACGCAGATGGTCCGTGCGGGTCTCGAGGCGATCTACCTGTCCGGATGGCAGGTCGCGGCGGACGGCAACACCTCGGGGCAGACCTACCCCGACCAGTCGCTCTACCCGGTCAACTCGGTGCCCACCGTCGTGCGGCGCATCAACAACGCGCTGCTGCGGGCCGACGAGATCACCTTCTCGGAGGGCACCGACCCGGGTATCGACTGGCTCGCGCCGATCGTCGCGGACGCCGAGGCCGGCTTCGGCGGGCCCCTGAACGCGTTCGAGCTGACCAAGGCGCTCATCGCCGCCGGCGCCGCGGGGGTCCACTTCGAGGACCAGCTCGCCTCCGAGAAGAAGTGCGGGCACCTGGGCGGCA
>JBQGOU010000239.1:0-5594 GCA_052086865.1 Cellulomonadaceae bacterium | reverse complement strand
AAGCGACACCGTCAGAATCGTGCGGGCCACTCGGCCCGAGTCGAGTGCGTCGAGCACGGCGCCGATGCGGGCGTCGATTGCGGCGACCTGCGTGGCCCGCTCCCCACGTTCGTCGCGCACGCCCCCGATGTCGACCACGAGCAGGTCTGCGCCGGATGCGGCGTCCGCCACGGCCCGGGTGAGCCCGGCCAGGTCCTGCTGGTCGGTGCCTGCGGGCACCGGGGCGTAGGTGCCCGCCACCGCGCCGGACTCGTCGGCCAGGGCGATTGCCGCACCGGGGCCGATCGCGGCGGCGGTCAGCCCCGCCTCCTGCACCGCCTGGCCCAGGGTTCCGAGCACGGCGTTGTACGCGTCGTCGTCGGCGGCCGCCGCGTACTCGGCCCAGCGCGGCACGAGCACGTCTGAGCCGGCCTGCGGGTCCGTCAGGTCGCGACACGCCGCCGACGTGTCCGCCGCGCGGGTTCCCGCGGACAGGGCCAGCCAGCCGTCGGCGGGGCAGGTGGACGGGCGGTGGCTGCGGACGACGACGGACCCGGTGGCACCGTGCTCGGCCAGCGCCCACAGGTTCGGGGTGCCGTCCTGCGTCACGTCGGGCCACTGCACCCCCGAGGTGCCGATGACGACGGTCGTGGCACCGGCCGGGGCGATGGCAGGCGGGCCCTGGGAGTCGGCCAGCGCGACTCCCGGCACGGCAAGGATCACGAGGCTGAGGAGCGCGACCGCAATCCTGCGCAGGCTCATGCGTCCGCGGGGGTGCGGGGCCGGGACAGCCGCACGGTCCGGGGGCCGCGTACGACGAGTGCCGCAGGCTCGACCCAGGCGTGCACCGCGCCGGCGCGTCCGACGATGTCGCCGTCGACCTGGACCTGTTCGCCGCCGCGCACGAGCGCGCGCACATCGCGGCCCTGGGTGTGGTCGATCCGGCCGATCTTGGCCGGTAGGTCGTTGCGCAGGCCGAAGCCCTGCAGCACGACCTCGCCGAACAGCTGGGCCCACCCGGCGATACCGCCGCGGGTGTCGACCGCCGCAACGTCGAGCAGGCCGTCGTCGAGGACGGCGTCGGGCATCAGGGTGATGCCCCCGGGCAGGCGGCCGCAGTTGCCCACCAGCAGGGTGCGCAGGCGGGTGCGCACGGGCGCCTCCCCGTCCACGGAGAGCTGCATGTCCAGGCGGCGTCCGTGCAGGTGGCGTGCGCCGGAGACGAAGTAGGCGATCCACCCGACCTTGGCCTTCAGGCGCGTGTCGGTGTCCGCAACCATCGCGGCGTCGAAGCCGATGCCGGCGATCACCAGGAACAGGTGCCGGGCGGAGGCGTCGTTCTCGGCGCCGTCCTCGTCGTCCTCCGCGTCCGGCGCCGTCACCTCGAGCCAGCCGACGTCGATGGTGCGGTCCCGGCCCTCGAGCGCGATGGTCAGGGCCTCGTCCAGATCGGCCACCGGGATGTCGAGGTTGCGCGCCAGGAGGTTTCCGGTGCCCAGCGGCAGCAGGCCCATCGGCACACCCGTGCCCACCAGTGCCTCCGCCACCGCGCGGACCGTGCCGTCCCCGCCCACGGCGATGACGATCTCCGCACCGCGGTCCACGGCCTCCCGGGCCTGGCCGAGGCCGGGGTCCGCCTCGGTGGTCTCCAGCCAGATCGGCACGGCCAGCTCCATGCGCGTGCAGGCCTGCTCGACCGCCTCGCGCAGCTGGGCGACCTCGGGTTTGGACGGGTTCGCGACGAAGGCGACCACCCGTGCGGAGCGCTCCGCGGGGGCCTGCTCCGCCTGGTCGGCGGAGAGCCCGCTGCGGAAGCGGTCGTGGCGGCGGAGGTTGACCACGCCGAGCACAAGCGCCGCCGCGGCGAGGGCGAGGGCCGCGCACAAGGCCAGGAGCTCCCAGGTCGTCATGGCATCCACCCTAGTTCGCCGGTGCGGACGGTGGCGGTCGGTAGGCTGGGCACGTGATCGATCTCAAGCTGCTCCGCGACCAGCCCGACCTCGTGCGCGCCAGCCAGCGCGCTCGCGGCGAGAACCCCGACCTGGTCGACGAGGCCGTTGCCGCCGATGACCGGCGACGTGCGGCCCTCGTCGACTTCGAGACCCTGCGCGCCGAGCAGAAGGCGGCGGGAAAGCAGGTCGCCCAGGCGGGCTCGCCCGAGGAGCGCGCCGAGCTGCTCACCCACTCCAAGCAGGTGGCGGAGCAGGTCAAGGCGCGCCAGGCGGATGCCGACGAGGCGGTCCGCGAGCTCGACCGGGTGCTGCGGTCAATCTCCAACGTGATCGTGGACGGGGTTCCGGCCGGCGGCGAGGACGACTACGTCGTGCGCCGCACGGTCGGCGAGCGCCGCGACTTCGCCGCCGAGGGCTTCACTCCTCGTGACCACCTCGAGCTCGGCGAGCTGCTCGGCGCAATCGACACCGAGCGCGGGGCGAAGGTCTCCGGCTCGCGCTTCTACTTCCTCACCGGCGTCGGCGCCCGCCTCGAGCTGGCGCTGCTCACCGCGGCGGTCGACACCGCCGTGGCGGCGGGCTTCACCCCCGTCATCACGCCCACCCTGGTCAAGCCGGAGATCATGGCAGGCACGGGATTCCTCGGGGCCCACGCGGACGAGATCTACCACCTCGAGCTGGACGACCTGTACCTCGTCGGGACCAGTGAGGTGGCCCTGGCGGGCTACCACTCCGGGGAGTTCCTCGACCTGTCCGCAGGGCCCAAGCGCTATGCGGGCTGGTCCGCGTGCTACCGCCGCGAGGCCGGGTCCTACGGCAAGGACACTCGCGGGATCATCCGGGTGCACCAGTTCCACAAGGTGGAGATGTTCTCCTACACGCGGGTGGAGGACGCTGCCGCCGAGCACGAGCGCCTGCTCGGCTGGGAGGAGCAGATGCTCGCTCGCGCGGAGCTGCCCTACCGCGTCATCGACACGGCGGCGGGCGACCTGGGCTCGAGCGCGGCACGCAAGTTCGACTGCGAGGCGTGGCTGCCCACCCAGAAGCGCTACCTGGAGCTGACGTCCACGTCGAACTGCACCACGTTCCAGGCGCGGCGTCTGGGGATCCGCGAACGGGTCGAGACCGAGCAGGGGCGCGCCGAGGTGCGCCCCGTGGCCACGCTGAACGGCACCCTGGCCACGACCCGGTGGATCGTCGCGATCCTGGAGAACCACCAGCAGGCGGACGGCTCCGTCCGGGTGCCCGAGGGCCTGCGGCCGTACCTCGGCGGACTCGAGGTGCTCGAGCCGACCGCCCGATGACGCCTGCGGGTGCCGAGCGCCGCCTGGTCGCGCTCGACATCGACGGAACCGTTATGGCCTTCGACGAGTTCATCTCGGACGAGGTCTACGCGGCGATCGCGGCGCTGCGCACAGCGGGGCACGTCGTCGTGCTGTCCACTGGCCGTCCCCTGGTCGCCACGCTGCCCGTGGCGCGCCGGCTCGGTATCGAGGACGGCTGGGTCGTGTGCTCCAACGGCTCGGTCACCGCGCGGCTCGACCCGTCGGCTCCGCAGGGCTATGCGCTGGACGACGAGGTCCTGTTCGACCCGCTGCCCGCCCTGGGCGTCATGCGCACCCACATGCCGACGGCCAAGGTGGCGCTCGAGGAGGTCGGCGTCGGGTACTGGGTCACCCAGGCCTTCGACGACCCGAACCTGCACGGCACGCACACGGTTCTGGGGCCGGAGGAGATCGGGGTCCGGCGCACGACCCGGGTCGTGGTCGCCGATGCGGCGCCCCGCAGCGACGCCTTCGGACTGGCCGTCGCCCGCCTGGGGCTGGTGGACACCCACTTCACCATCGCCCAGACCCGATGGATGGACCTGGCCCCGCGCGGGGTGACCAAGGCCTTCGCCCTCGAACGACTGCGCCGCCTGCTGCGCCTCGACCCGCAGACGACCGTGGCCGTCGGCGACGGGGCGAACGACGTCGAGATGCTGCAGTGGGCGGGCCTGGGGGTGGCGATGGGCCACGCACCCGCCGAGGTCGTCTCCGCGGCGGACCTGGTCACCGGGTCGATCGTCGACGACGGCGTCCTGCCCGTGCTGCGCGGGGTGCTGGAGCCGGGCAGCAGCCGCTGATCTCCGGGCCCCCGCCGGGTCAGGGCACCAGCAGCACCTTGCCGAACACCTCGCCGGAGGCGAGGAGCCCGTGCGCTTGTGCGGCGTCGGCCAACGGCACCTGGGCGTGCACCACCGGCCGGATGCGGCCTGCTTCGACGGCCGGCCAGGCGCGAGTGCGCACCGCCTGCACGATGGCAGCCTTCTCGGCCGCCGGGCGGGCACGCAACGTCGTGCCGTGCACGCTGGCGCGGCGTGCGAGCAGCCGGCCGAGGTCGAGCTCGCCCCGGCGCCCCTTGAGCATGCCGATGACCACGAGGCGGCCGCCGAGCGCCAGCGCTGCGACGTTGCGCTCCAGATAGGCCGCCCCGACGACGTCGAGCACCACGTCCACCCCGGCCCCGCCCGTGGCGTTGGCGACAGCTCGGGTGAAGTCCTCGGCCCGGTGGTCGACGACGGTGAGCCGGTCCGCGGCCTGCGGCGGCGCCAGCTCGCGGCACCGTGCGGCGCGCTGCGCCCCGCCCGCCGTCGTGAGCACCGTGGCGCCCAGCTCCAGGGCGAGCTGCACCGCAACTGTGCCGACGCCGCCGGAGCCGCCGTGCACCAGCACGGTGGCACCGGGCCGCAGCCCACCGACGTCCACGAGATTCGACCAGGCGGTGCACAGCGCCTCGGGCAGCGCCGCGGCCTGCACCAGGTCACATGTGGCGGGCACGGGCAGGACCTGCGCCGCGGGGGCCACCACGCGCGTGGCGTAGCCCCCGCCGTCGAGGAGCGCCGCAACCGCGTCGCCCACCCGCCACGAGCCGGCGTCGGGCCCGACACCGGCCACACTGCCGGACACCTCCAGGCCGAGTGTGTCCGGCGCGCCCGGCGGCGGCGGGTACAGCCCGCGCCGCTGCAGGACGTCGGCGGGGTTGACGCCCGCGGCGGCGACGTCGATCAGCACCTGCCCGGGCCCGGGCACGGGGTCGGGCGCCTCGGTCAGGTCGAGGCCGGGAAGCTCGCCGTCGCCGGGACGGACCGTGATGGTGCGCACCTGCCCAGCGTAGGGCGGGACGGGCATAATGGCGCAGGTGATCTATGCGGACGGTTCGGCGCTGCGCCGGTCCGTGGCGCAGGACCCCGAGGCGCCCGCCTGGCGCACCTGGCTGAACGAGAACGCCGCGAACGTCGTCGTGAGCGAGGGCGGGCTCGTGGAGCTGCGCCGTGCCGCCGACGCACGCGACGGTGCGGCCCGCCAGGCGGCGCACGTGCTGGTGCGTGAGCTGAGGGTGGCGCGCATCCCCGATCGCGCCGTGGACCTGGCGACCCGGCTCGAGCCGGTGCTGGGCTTCCTCGGGGCGCTGCACATCGGTGTGGCGGTGGCCGAACCCGACGTCGACGGCTTTGTCACCTATGACCGGGACGTGGCCCGAGTGGCGCGGATGCACGGCTTGACAGTGCTCTCCCCGGGCCGTCCCGATGCCTGGTGGCTGTGAGCCCTGTGCCAGAATGGCGGCCGGGGAGGGCTGACAGAGCGGCCTAATGTGACGGTCTTGAAAACCGTTGTCCCGCAA
>JBQGOU010000238.1:0-5598 GCA_052086865.1 Cellulomonadaceae bacterium | reverse complement strand
CGGGCGGCCGCTGTCCTCCTTCGGCTGCGACGGCGTCGTGATGTCCACGACCACCGGCTCCACGGCGCACGCGTTCTCCGCCGGTGGGCCGGTGGTGTGGCCGGACGTGGACGCCATGCTCCTCGTGCCGCTTGCCGCGCACGCACTGTTCGCCCGGCCGCTGGTCGTGGGGCCGCGCTCCCGGCTCGCGGTCGAGATCCTGCCCGGCTCCCGGGCCGAGGGCGTGCTCACCCTCGACGGGCGGCGCCGGATCGACCTGCCGGCCGGTTCCCGGGTCGAGGTCGTTCGCAGCCCCGAGCCGGTGCGCCTCGCGCGGCTGTCCCACGCCCCGTTCACCGACCGGTTGGTGAGCAAGTTCGAGCTGCCCGTGGTCGGCTGGCGGGGTTCGCTCGGGCCGGGCGCGAACCCGGGCCGCACCCGAAGGAGCTGAGCGTGCTCGAAGAGCTCACCATCGAGAACCTCGGCGTCATCGGGGCCGCACGGGTGCCGTTCGGCCCGGGGATGACCGCGATCACGGGGGAGACCGGCGCGGGCAAGACGATGTTGCTCACCGGGCTGTCGCTGCTCATGGGGGGCAAGGCGGACGCGGCCCGGGTGCGCACCGGCGCGGACGAGGCCGCGGTCGAGGGCCGGATCCAGGTGCCGCCCGACGGCGCCGCGGCGGCCCGCGTCGCCGAGGCCGGCGGCACGCTCGACGACGACGGGACGCTCGTCGTGCTGCGCACGGTCTCCGCCCACGGACGCTCTCGCGCCCATGCAGGCGGGCGCAGCGTCCCGAGAGCCCTGCTCGCCGAGGTCGCCGAGGAGCTCATCACCGTGCACGGCCAGGCCGACCAGCTCCGGCTGCGTTCGCCCCAGCGCCAGCGCGAGGCGCTGGACTCCTATGCCGGACCCGAGCACCGTGGCGTGCTCGAGCAGTACCGCGCGGCGTGGGCCGAGCGCACCGCACGCCAGCGCGAGCTCGAGGAGCTGCGTGCGGCGAGCGCGTACCGCGACCGTGAGGTCGAGCGGCTGCGGCTCGGCCTTGCCGAGATCGAGCGGATCGATCCCGTTCCGGGGGAGGACCACGATCTCGACGCGGAGATCCGACGTCTCGCCAACGTCGAGGACCTGCGGCAGGGCGCCCTGCTCGCGCTCGCGGCACTGTCGGGCGATGACCTCGCCGCCACGGACGCGCCGTCGGCCGTGGCCCTGGTCGAAACCGCCCGCAGGGCGCTCGAGTCAGCCGGAGTGCAGGACGATGTGCTCGCCGCGCAGGCCGAGCGACTCGCGGACCTCGGCTTCCAGCTCGCCGACGTCGGCTCCGAGCTCACCGGATACCTCGATGCGCTGGTCTCCGACCCGGCGCGGCTCGAGAGCGCTCAGGCCCGGCGCGCTGAGCTGACGCACCTGACCAGGTCCTACGGACACGACGTCGACGAGGTGCTGGCCTGGGCCGGCACCGCCGGTCTGCGTCTGCTCGCGCTGGAGGGCCGCGACGAGCGGGCGGATGCACTCGGGGCGCAGGTGGATGCCCTCACGCAACGGCTGCGCGTGCTGGCCGGCGAGCTGGGCACCGGGCGCCGTGCCGCGGCGCGGGAGCTGGCGCAGGCCGTGACCGCCGAGCTGGACGGGCTGGCGATGGCCGGCGCCGAGCTGGTGGTGGAGGTGACCGAGGACGGGTCCGACCCGGGGCCGTGGGGCGCCGACGCCGTCGTGATGTCCCTCGTGCCGCACCGCGGGGCTCCTGCCAGCCCGCTGGGCAAGGGCGCGTCCGGCGGTGAGCTGTCCCGCGTCATGCTGGCCATCGAGGTCGCGTTGACCGGAAGCGGGTCGCAGGCCGTGCCCACGCTCGTGTTCGACGAGGTGGACGCCGGGGTGGGCGGACGTGCCGCGCTCGAGGTCGGCCGCCGCCTCGCCCAGCTCGGGCGTGGCGCGCAGGTGGTGGTCGTCACGCATCTGGCACAGGTCGCCGCCTTCGCCGACCGGCAGGTCGTCGTCACGAAGTCCTCCGACGGAACCGGCGACGTCATCACGCGCTCCGACGTGCGCGCGGTCGAGGGCGAGGAACGGGTCGCCGAGCTGGCCAGGATGCTCTCGGGCCAGCAGGACTCCGCGGCGGCGCGCGAGCACGCCGCAGAGCTCCTCGAGGCCGCTCGCGTGGGATGATGTGCGGTGATGAGACTCTTCTCCCGACGCGCGACCCCATCGACCGACGACGGCACAATCGTCGGTCCCGCCCGGGTCGACCCGCGTACCAAGGCCCTCACCAAGCGTCTGCGGCCCGGCGACATCGCCGTCATCGACCACCTGGACCTCGACCGTGTCGCGGCCGACGCCCTGGTTGCGGTCCGTCCTGCCGCGGTCCTCAACGCCGCGAAGTCCATCTCGGGGCGCTATCCCAACCTCGGGCCGGAGATCCTCGTCGAGGCGGGCATCCCCCTGATCGACGACCTGGGCTCCGACATCATGACGGTGACCGAGGGCCGGCGCCTGACCGTGCGCGACGGGGCCGTCTACCAGGGTGAGCTGCTGGTCGCCGAGGGTGTTGAGCAGAGCGCCGACACCGTTTCCGCGGCTCTCGCCGAGGCACGCGAGGGCCTCTCCGTCCAGCTCGAGTCCTTTGCGGCCAACACGATGGACTACCTGCGCCGCGAACGCGACCTGCTGCTCGATGGGGTGGGCGTGCCCGACGTGCGGACCCAGCTCGAGGGCCGGCACGTGCTGATCGTGGTTCGCGGCTACCACTACCGCGAGGACCTCGCCACGCTGCGCCCCTACATCCGTGAGTACCGGCCCGTGCTGATCGGCGTCGACGGCGGTGCGGACGCGATCCTCGACGCCGGGTGGACCCCGGACATGATCGTGGGCGACATGGACTCGGTCTCTGACCGGGCGCTGTCGTGCGGCGCAGAGATCGTCGTGCACGCCTACCGCGACGGGGTGGCCCCCGGACTCGCCCGCGTCGAGCAGCTGGACGTCCCGTACGTGAAGTTCCCGGCGACGGGAACGAGCGAGGACGTCGCGATGCTGCTCGCCGACACCAAGGGTGCGGAGGTCATCGTTGCCGTCGGGACCCACGCGACCCTTGTCGAGTTCCTCGACAAGGGCCGCGCCGGCATGGCCTCGACCTTCCTGACCCGCCTGCGGGTGGGGGGCAAGCTCGTCGACGCCAAGGGTGTCTCGCGGCTCTACCGCCAGCGGATCTCCAACCTCCAGCTCGGCATGCTCGTGGTCTCCGGCCTGGTCGCCATCATGGCTGCCCTGCTGTCCACCGCCGCCGGACAGACTCTCTTCGGTCTCACCGGGGCGCGACTGGACGACCTGTGGAGCTCGATCGCCGGGCTGTTCTCATGACCCACGCACCACACACCTTCGACCTGCGGGGAGCGCTCGCACCGTGATCGACTTCAGGTACCACATCGTCTCCCTCATCTCGGTGTTCCTCGCGCTCGCCGTGGGCATCGTGCTCGGGGCCGGACCGTTGAAGGAGGCCATCGGCGACCAGCTGACCGGCCAGGTCGAGGCCCTGCGCACGGAGAAGGAGGAGCTGCGCGTCGCCCTCGACGAGTCCGACGCGCACCTGGGGGAGCGTGACGCCTTCGTGGGCGCCGTCGCCACCGATCTCCTGGACGGCACCCTGCCCGGTCGCCGGGTCGCCCTCATCGAGCTCGAACCCGTGGACGATGCCGTGCTGGACGGGCTCACCGCGCAGATCTCCTCCGCCGGGGCGAACGTCACCGTGCGCGGCGAGCTCACGAGCACCTGGGTCGACGACGAGGAGTCGGGTTTTCGCCAGTCGCTGGCCAGCAGCCTCGGTCAGTACCTTGCGGCCTCCGATGCGTCGACGGACGCCGGCACCCAGCTCGGCACGGCGCTTGTCCAGGCCGTCACGGCGATCGAGCCAGGGGACGAGAGCGCCTTCTCCGCCCGGGCCGTGGCGCTGCAGGAGCTTCTCGTGGCCGGTGACCTCGTGGTGTTCGACACCTACGACGAGCCCGTCGACATGATCGTGCTCGTCTCCGCACCGCCCGAGGTGGATGCGGATGCCAACGACGCCGACGTGCTCGCCACCTCGCGCACCAATGCGGTCACGCTGCAGCGTCAGCTCGCCCAGGTCGCCCAGGCCGGCACGGAGGCCAGCGTCGTCCTCGACGCCGGCAGCGGTGTCGCGGACCTTGTCGAGGCCATCACGGCGGACACCCAGACGGCCACCGCCCTGAGCACCGTGACGGACGGCACGCAGCTGACGTCGCAGATCACCGTGCCCCTCGCCCTGGCGGCGCGCTCGGCGGGCACGGTCGGCAGCTATGGTCCCGGTCCGGACGCCACCGCGCCCACGCCGACGATCGTCCGGCTCGGGCCGGTCGACCGTGAGCCCCGCATCGACACCGCGGACGAGCCTGACGGCGCGGACGCCGGCGACGGTGTGGGCGAGGAGCAGTCCGACGCCACGGAGCCCGAGGGCGCGGACGACGGCGGGCAGTGACCGTGGGGACGACGCGGGCCGGTCTGCCCGGCACGCTGCTGGCCGCGGTCACGGCCGCGGCCACCACGCGCGGGGCCCGCACGGGCCTCGGTGCGCTGGCGCCCGGCGGCGAGCGTCTGTGGACGCGCACGAACCACCGCGGCGAGGACGTGAGCCTCATGGCGGGGCCCGCGCTTGCGGTCGGCCTCGGCGCCGGGCTCGCGCTGGCGGCGGGAACGCCTGCGCGAGTGCGCGCCGCGGCGATGATCGCGGTGGCCGGCGGCGCCGGCTTCGGCATCGAGGACGATCTGCGTGAGGACACCTCCGAGCGGGTCAAGGGCCTGCGCGGTCACCTCGGTGCGCTGCGTCGGGGCCGCGTGACGACCGGTGCCCTGAAGATCGCGGGCATCGGGGCGAGCGCGGTGGCGGCCGCCGCAGTCCTGCGACCGCCCCGCAACGCCCGCGCGGCCGCGGGCGTCCTCGCGGACGGCGCGTTGATCGCCGGCACGGCGAATCTGCTGAACCTGCTGGACCTGCGTCCCGGCCGGGCGCTGAAGGTCGGCGCGGCCGGTGGCCTGCTCACCCTCGGCTCCGCGCCGGGGGTGGCCGGCGCGGTCCTGGGCGCGTGCGGGGCGACGCTGGGGCCCGACCTGGCCGAGCGGGACATGCTCGGCGACGGCGGGGCCAATGCGCTGGGCGCCACACTCGGTGTCGGCGCCGCATGTGCCCCCCGGCCCGTGCGTCTCGCGCTGCTCGCCGCCGTGCTCGGCCTGACCGCGGCGAGTGAACGCGTGAGCTTCTCCGCCGTCATCGACTCTCGTCCCGCGCTGCGGGCCGTGGACCGGTGGGGCAGACGCCCGTGACCCGGCTGCGACGCCTCGGCGCGAGCGTCGCCGGCGCCGCCGTGATGATCACGGTGGTGACCATCACGTCTCGGGTTCTCGGCTTCGCGCGGTGGATGGTCCAGGCCTCCGCGGTCGGGTACGGCGAGGTCGGCAACGCCTACACGTCGGCCAACACCCTGCCCAACGTCCTGTTCGAGGTGGCGGCCGGCGGCGCCCTGGCCGGGGCGCTGATCCCCGTGCTCGCGGGCCCGCTGGCCCGCGGCCTGCGTCTGCAGGCCGACCGCATCGCCTCGGCCATGCTGTGCT
>JBQGOU010000237.1:2380-5601 GCA_052086865.1 Cellulomonadaceae bacterium | reverse complement strand
GTAATCGCCTTCGTCCAGAGCGCCTGAAAGGCAGGGCGCCTGAAAGGCAGAGCGCCTGAGGGTGCGGTGCACTCCTCAGACGCTCTGCGCGAGCTCAGCTCTCCTGTGCGGGCTTTCCGCCACGCGTCCGACGGCGGTTGCGGCTGCGGCGCGAACGCTGCTCGCCCGAGCCCTCGGCCGCCGGGGTGGTGGAGCCCTGCTCGGCCCGGGCCGGCTGGCCGGCCTCGGAGGAGCGGCGCGAACCGCCGTCGGCGTGGTCACGGCCGCCGCGCGAACCGCCGCGACCGCCCTGGGCGCCTGCGCGGTCGCGGTCACGTCCGCCGTGCGCGGAGCGTCCCGCGGGGCCGCCACGCTTGCCGGTCTCGCCGAGGTCCTCGAGCTTCTCCGCATCCAGGCCCTCGCGGGTGCGCTGGGAGCGCGGCAGCCGGCCGGTGACGCCCTCGGGGATGTCCAGGTCGGTGTGGATGTGCGGGCTGGCGGAGTACGTCTCGACCGGCTCGGGCAGCCCGAGCTCGAGGGCCTTGTTGATCAGGCCCCAGCGCGGGGTGTCGTCCCAGTCCACGAACGTGATTGCGGTGCCCTTGTGCCCGGCGCGGCCGGTGCGGCCGGTGCGGTGCAGGTAAGTCTTCTCGTCCTCGGGGCACTGATAATTCACCACGTGCGTGACGTCGTCCACGTCGATGCCGCGGGCGGCCACATCCGTGGCGACCAGGACGTCGACCTTGCCGTGCCGGAAGGCGCGCAGCGCCTGCTCGCGGGCACCCTGACCGAGGTCGCCGTGCAGTGCGCCGGCGGCGAAGCCGCGCTCGGTGAGCTCGTCCGCGACCTTGGCTGCGGTGCGCTTGGTCCGGGCGAACACAATCGTCAGGCCGCGCCCGCGCGCCTGCAGGATCCGGGAGAGCAGCTCGACCTTGTCCAGCGCGTGCGCGCGGTAGACGACCTGCTTGATGTTCTTCACGGTCTGGCCGACGTCGTCCGGCTCGCTGGCGCGGATGTGCGTGGGCTGGGTCATGTACCGGCGTGCCATCGCGACGACGGCGCCCGGCATGGTGGCCGAGAACAGCATGGTGTGTCGGGAGGCCGGGGTGCGCGCCAGGATCTTCTCGACGTCGGGCAGGAAGCCGAGGTCGAGCATCTCGTCCGCCTCGTCCAGCACGACGCACTTGATGCGGCTCAGGTCCAGGTGCCGCTGCGTGATGAGGTCGAGCACGCGCCCGGGGGTGCCTACGACGACCTCGACGCCGCGCTGCAGCGCCTCGATCTGCGGCTCGTAGGCGCGGCCGCCGTAGATCTGCAGAACGCGAACGGAGCGGCGCTTCGACGCCGTCGCCAGGTCGTTCGCGACCTGGACGGCGAGCTCACGCGTGGGCACCACGACGATGGCCTGCGGCTTGCCGGGGTCCGGTAGCTCATCGAAGCCGGGCTCGCCCGGGGCGACCACGCGCTGCAGGAGCGGGATGCCGAAACCGAGCGTCTTGCCGGTTCCGGTCTTGGCCTGGCCGATGATGTCGTGTCCGCCGAGCGCGACCGGAAGGGTCATCGACTGGATCGGGAAGGGTGTGGTGATGCCGGAGTCGGCGAGCGCTGCGACGATCTCGGGACGGATCCCGAAGTCGGCGAAGGTCTGCACGGGAGCGGTGGGCGTCTGCTCCGTGGGCTCGGTCGCCTGCGGGGCGGTCTCGGGTGCCGCGTCTGCCGGCGGGACGTCGGGGGTCTGGGAGAGCTCTGCTGTGGTCACGTCTCGTGCCTCACGGTTCGGGGCGGGCAGCGCGTTCGGGACGGTCCGATCGCAGGCGATCGGCGGCTGAGGTGGGACACGACGGCCACCCGTCCGGGCGCGCAGGCGCCATGGGCCGGAAGCCGATCGCGGGAAAAGCGGAGTCTCACGGCGGTCAGGGACCGGCCACGTGAGACGCCGTACGGTCTGGACTGGCACTGAGCGCTAGACGACCGGGCATCCGATGTACGGGGCTCATCCTAGCGTGCTCGGCCTCCGGGCGTGCGGACTATCCTGGCTCGATGAGCGAGGCAGATCCCACAGGCACCGACCTGGCGGCCGGCGCAGGCCCGTCCGACGACTCCCGGCAGGCGAGCAGGCAGGACACCGTGAGCGTGCGGGACACTGCGGAGCTGCTGGGGCTGGTCGCACACATCGAGTGGAACTCGTTCCGCCGGGCTGCGAGCGCCGCGGTGGCGGCCGTGGACACCGCGCGGGGACTGGAGCTCTCCCGCCTCGCGGCGGACGCCGTCCGGCGCAGGGAGCGGCTCCTGGCCATCCTCGCCGATCTCGGCCCCGGGCCGGAGGGGGCCATCGAGGTGCTGCTCGGCTACGACGGGGCGTTCGACGCCTACGATGCGCGCACCGATCCCAGCGACACGTGGGAGACCGTGCTCAAGGAGTACGTGGGGCACGGCATCGGCAACGACTTCTGCCGGGTCGTCGGCGCGGGGCTCGACCCGCAGGTACGGGACCAGCTCACAGCGGTGCTCGACGACTCGGTCACATCGCGCGCCGTGGTGGAGATGCTCGAACGCGCCACGGAGGCGAACCCGGTGCTCTCCTCGCGGCTCGCCCTGTGGGGGCGGCGGTTGGGCGGCGAGGGTCTGGGGGTGCTGCAGCAGCTGGTCACGGAACACCCCGCCCTGGCCCGGCTCGTCGACGCAGCCTGCCGTGCGGACGAGGTCCGCGCCGACGAGGCCGCGCCCACGGCCGGACAGGGTGCCCCGGGCGCGACGGCGTGGCTGTTCGCGCGGCTCACCGCCGAGCACGCCCGCCGGATGTCGCGGCTGGGCCTCGCCGCCTGACACCGCCGGCAGGTCTCGCGCAGAGCGTCAGACCGTGCCGAAGCCGACCCGGCGCTGCTCCTCGGAGCCCAGCTCGATGTATCCCAGGCTCCGCACCGGCACGAGGACACGGCGTCCCTTGGTGTCGGTCAGCTCGAGGATCGACCCGTCGGTCAGGGCCTTGGCGACACTCTTCGCGACGGAGTCCGCGCTCTCGTCCGTCTCCAGCACCAGCTCACGGGGTAGGTGCTGCACGCCGATCGTGATCTCCACGCCGTCCTCCTTGTGTCGTCGAACCCGGGCTGGTGCCCGGTCCAGGGACCAGCCTGCCACCTCGGCAACCACCTCGCGGCCCTGTTCGCCCAGCGCGCAGGGGCGCAGGCGGCGGTGGCGTGTCGGTGGCATGTGATGGGATCGGGGCCATGCACACCGAGCAG
>JBQGOU010000237.1:0-2370 GCA_052086865.1 Cellulomonadaceae bacterium | reverse complement strand
GCGCCAGCGAGCCCGCGCAGGCCGGGCCCGGCGCCGCCGGCCTGCTCGACCCGTCCCAGGAGGCCGCGGTGCGTACGGCTCTGGAGCAGCCGGCCACGCTCGTGACCGGCGCTCCGGGCAGCGGCAAGACGACTGTGGCGCTCGAGGTGGCCGGGCGGTTGCTCGCCGACCCTCGGATCGACCCCGCCGGTGTGCTGCTGCTGTGTGCCACCCGGCGGTCCGCCGGAGCGGCCCGTGACGAGCTCGCGGTGCGTACGGGACGGACGCTGCGCCAACCGCTCGTGCGCACCGCATCGTCGCTCGCCTTCGGCGTGCTGCACCGCTTCGAGACCGCCGCGGACCGTCCGGCGCCCACGCTCGTGTCCGGGCCCGAGCAGGACCAGGTCATCGCCGAGCTTCTCGCGGGCCGCCTGGCAGGGGATGGCCCCGCACTCGTCCTGCCACCGGGCGTGCCGGAGGAGGCGTTGCGCACCCGCGGGTTTCGCGACGAGCTGCGGGACGTGATGATGCGGGCCGCCGAGCGCGGCATCGACCCCGTCGAGCTCGACCTCCTCGGGCAGCGCGAGAACCGCCCGGCCTGGCGGCTGTGCGCCCGACTGTACGAGGAGTACCGCGACGTGATGGCGCTGCGCGAGGGCACTCCGGACGCAGGCACGCGCTACGACCCCGCCGGGGTGGTCGACGCCGCCGTCGGGGTGCTGACCACGTGGGACGCCGAGCGTGCCGGAGCGGCCCGGCCACAGTGGCGGCACGTGGTGGTGGACGACTACCAGGAGGCCACGCCCGCCCTCGCCAGGCTTCTGACCGTTCTGGCCGACGACGGCGCGCGGCTCACCCTGATCGCCGATCCGGACCTCGCCGTGCAGGGCTTCCGTGGGGCCGTCCCGCAGCTGGTGGGCCGTGCCTCGGCGCCCCCGGGCACCCAGGTCGGGGCGTTCGGGGCGAGCGCCGTCGCCCTGGGCTCGGTCTGGCGTCAGGGCCCTGCGCTGCGCCAGGTGGTCGAGCACGTCGCGCAGCATGTGCCCACGGCGGGCACCGCCCGGCACCGGCAGGCGCCGTCGGCGGTCCCGGACCAGAGCGGAACCGTGGGCGCAGCCGTGTGCCCCAGCCCCGGGCAGGAGCACGCCCTGATCGCCCACGAGCTGCGCGCCGATCACGTGCTCGATGGCACCCCGTGGGGGGACATGGCGGTCGTCGCCCGATCGGGTGCGCAGGTCGAGGCGCTGCGCCGCGCCCTCGCTGCGGCCGGCGTACCGGTCAGCGTCCTCGGGTCCGCAGGCGCGCTGCGCGACGAGCCGGCCGTTCGCCCGCTGCTGACGGCGCTGGACGTGACCGCGCGGTGCACGCAGCCGGGCTACGCCCAGAGTGCCGGCCTCGACGAGGACACGGCGGTTGAGCTCCTGACCTCGCCCCTCGGCGGGTTCGACGCGGTGTCCCTGCGCCGGCTGCGGCGGGCGCTGCGTGCCGAGGAGATCGCCGGCGGGGGCGGGCGCGGGTCCGGCCACCTCCTGGTCGAGGTGCTCGGCGACCCGGCACGGGGGGCGACCCTGCCGGCAAGTGTGCGCTCGGGCACGGTGCGGCTGGCGCGGCTGCTCGAGCAGGGGAGGGCGGCGATGGACCAGCCCGGGGCGAACGCCCAGACCGTGCTGTGGGCCGTGTGGGAGGCCAGCAGGCTTGCCGAGCGGTGGCGCTCCACCGCGCTGGCCGGCGGGGCAGCGGGGCAGCGCGGCGACCGCGACCTGGATGCCGTGCTCGCCCTGTTCAAGGCGGCGGAGCGCTTCGTGGAACGCACGCGCGGGGCACCGGTGGCACAGTTCGTCGACTACGTCCGCTCCCAGGAGCTGCCCGCAGACTCGTTGGCGGCGCGCGGCGGCACCACGGATGCCGTCAGCGTCCTGACCCCCGCCGGTGCCGCCGGGCGCGAGTGGGCGGTTGTGGTCGTGGCCGGCCTGCAGGACGGGGTGTGGCCGGACCTGCGGCTGCGCGACTCGCTGCTGGGCGCCCAGGCGCTCGCCGACCTGGACCGTACGGACCGTGCCGTGGCTTCCGGGCCGGGGGTGCGGGACGGTGCCGGATCCCGGGCGGAGCGCGCGGCCGACGCCCGCAGGGCGGTGCTCGCCGACGAGCTGCGCGCGTACCTCGTCGCGCTGACCCGTGCCCGACGTCGGCTGCTGCTCACCGCCGTCGCGGACGAGGACCGCCGCCCCTCGCCCTTCCTCGACCTGGTGGTCGCGCCCGGGGACGACGCGGACCTGGCCGACTCCCGGGCGGTGACGGCTCCCGAGCCGCTCGACCTGCGCGGCGTGGTCGCCCGCGCCCGGCGCGCGCTGGATCGGGCCCTCGAACGCGCGGAGGCCGGCGGGGCGGCCT
>JBQGOU010000236.1:0-5650 GCA_052086865.1 Cellulomonadaceae bacterium | reverse complement strand
TGTGGAAGACGTGCAGGGCGAAGTCGCCCTGGCGTGTCCAGTGGTTCATCGCCTCAAAGGCGATCAGGGTGAGCCGACGGTCGATTGCCGTCTGCGTCACTGCGGCGTCCTGCACGCAGTGCGGCCAGCCCCACAGCACCCGCCCCTCGCCCATCGAGGCCACGTCCGCCGCCTGCGGCTTGGGCAGCAGCAGCACGTCGGCGGAGTCGATCACCACGGAGCGCTCCGCGACCCGACCGACACGCGACTCGACATAGCCGGGTTCGAGCCGGAAGTCCGCGCCGTAACCGCGCTCCACGATCATCCGTGCGCGCACGTCCGCGTCGATCCGGTCCAGGTGCCGGGGGTGGATCGGAAGCCGTCGCTCGTTCTCCATCGAGGAGCCCGCGAGCAGGCCGAGGGTGAGCAGCTCGCGTCCCGGCGCCGGGACGCTCAAGGACTCGACGGGGACAGCGAGAGAGGGGTGATCGGTGCCGGACATCCGGGCTCCCAACATTGGGGAACCAGAGTCAGCTCCTCGTCCATCATACGGTGCACGGATGGGGTCGGGCGGTACCGTCGGAGCGGTGACCGACTACGACCCGCGCATCGTCGACCTCTACGACGGCGACAACCCGGACGGCCCTGACCACGACTACTACCGCTCGCTCGCCGCGGACCGGCGCGCGCAGCGTGTCCTCGATCTCGGCTGCGGCACGGGCATGCTCACCGTGACGCTCGCTGCTCCGGGTCGCACCGTCGTCGGGGTGGATCCCTCGCCGGCGATGCTCGCTCACGCGCGTCAGCGTGCCGGGGCAGAGCAGGTCACGTGGATCGAGGGCGATTCCGGTGCTCTTCCGCCTGGACCGTTCGATCTCATCGTGATGACGGGGAACGTCGCCCAGCACATCGCCGATCCGCACTGGGAACGAACATTGCGGGTCCTGCGTCGTGCCGCGTCGCCAGGCGCGATCCTTGCCTTCGAGAGCCGCAACCCGGCGGCCCGCGCCTGGGAGCGCTGGCGTCAGGAGGAGCCGACGACGCGCGCCACGGTGTTCGGGCCGCTGCGCGAGTCGTGCGAGGTGGAGGTGCGCGACGCGGGTCAGGTCCTGCTGCGCTTCGTCAACCGCTTCGAGGCGATGAACGAGACGGTCGAGGAGGAGCTGTTGCTGACCTTCCGCACGGCGGATGAGCTCGGTGCGCATCTCGCTGCGGCTGGCTTCGAGGTCATCTCGCTCTGGGGAGACTGGCAGCGCACGCCGTTCGACGGCACTCAGGCGCTCATGGTCGTCGAGGCCCGCGTGCGGTGACCTCGCCAGGTGATAGGAAGTGGACCGTGTCGATAGCCACGGGTCGCGTCGTCCTGGCCGTGCTGTGCGCGGGGTGGCTCGTCTGCGTGGTGTGGTGCGTCTCCGCGTGGCTGCAGCGCGGATCCTGGTCCGACGTCTCCGCCCTCGCGGCGGCGGTCGGCGTCGTCGCAGCCATCGGCATGGGCGCCGCGGCGCTGCTGTTCGCGCGCTTCGTTGACGCCGATGCCGACGGCGAGGAGATTACGGTCCGTCGTGTGCTCGGTCCGCAGCGGGTCATTCGCGTGTCGCAGGTCGACGAGGTCGTGGTCCTGCAGGCACTGCACCTGCCCGCGCGGCACGGGTCGAGCGCGTCGCCGCGCGTTGTTCTGCGGGGCGGGGGCCGAACGATTGCGGGCTTCACACCCCGCAGCGCCACCCTGCTCGAGCGGCTGGTGGCGCAGGGCCTCGCCGTGACGGTTCTGGCCACCCCGATGACGCCGGTGCAGGCGCACCGGCGCTACCGGGGTTCGGTCAGTCTTGCGGAGGTCCTGACGGTGCCAGTCCTGTGGGCGGCCGTCCTCGTCCCCGTGGCTGTCGTGCTCTGGGTAGTCGGGGACGCGGCGAGCGGGTAGGGAGGTGCTCGGAGCGCCCACCTCTCGAGCGGGCTGGTACGACGACGGCAGCGGCACCCAGCGCTGGTGGGACGGTGCGCAGTGGACGGGCGACGTGCAGCCCCAACAGCCTGCGGCAGGAGGCTTGGGCGGGTTCGTCAAGAACCTCGAGGCGCAGGCCGTGGCCGGGGCGCAGCCGCGGCCGGCCGCCCAGGGAGCGAGTTACGTGGTGCTCCAGGTCGTGCTCAAGGAGAAGTTCCTGGGCACCGGGTCGGGCAACCTCACCGAGCTGGAGGCCGCGATCAACGCGCAGGCGGCGCTCGGGTACCGCCTGCACACGATTCCGACGGCGTCCGCGGGCAGCAAGGGATTCGCCGGCGGGGACCGCATCCAGGCGACGTTGGTCTTCGAGCGGCTCACCTGACCACCGAGCCGCTGGACGCCGGTCCGGCGTCCAGGCGGGTGGCTACGGCAGCCAGACCACCGGATCGTGCAGATAGGGGTCGTCGGAGGGCTCGTCCGAGAGGACACCGTCGGAGTAGTAGGCAGCCGCGGTGATCTCGGTCCCCGGCAGCGCGAGCGCGACCGTGCAGCTCTCCTCGACATCGCCCACATGCGCCGGACTGATGATGAAGTTGCCCTCGCAGTCCGGAGCTCCTTCACCGACGGAGAACACGCCGGCAGCCAGGGTGTTGTCCGACTGCACGCCCGTGATCGCCCCGCCGACTATGCCGCCGATACTCCGGCCGTGCAGTGCCACCACCTCGACCTGCCCGCGCACGTAGTAGACGCGTCCGCCCTGATACTCCTCGGCGTCGCTCATCCGCTCGATGTAGGAGTGGTCGCCCTCCACGATCTGGGTGACGGTGTAGCACAGGATGGCCCATCCGGCGCTCTCGTCCAGCACGCCGATCCTCGTACGCACCGTGATCGGCTCGCCGAGCGCGATCCGAGCCCCTGGCGGCGTCAGTTCCGGCAGCGGGTCGGGGTTCGCCGGATCGGGCTGCGGATCGGGATCCGCCGTCGGGGTGGGATCAGGGGCCGGGGTCGTGGCCGGCTCGCCAGACGGGCGTGGTGACGCCGACGCCGATTGCGACGGCTGTGCGGTCGAGCCGTCCTCGGGGGCGTTCGAGCACCCCGCCATCAGGGCGAGTACGGCGAGGGGAAGGGCAAGGGCGGCCGCTGCAGGCCGGCGTCGTCGAGGCATCGGGTCAGCATAGGTGCGGGAGACGAGTACGGCGCGCGGTGCGCACTGCCGCGGGATGCCCCCGAGGCCGGCGGCGAGGAGGATAGGTGCCATGACGTCACCCGAGGACCGCCACAAGACCGCGCTGCTGGTGATCGATCTGCAGAACGGCGTCGTCGACGGCGCCTTCAGGCGCGGAGAGGTGGTCGCGAACGTCTCCGGACTCCTGGACCTGGCGCGGGAGCGCGGGGTCAGCGTGATCTGGGTGCAGCACTCCGACGACGAGCTCATCCGGGGCAGCGACGCGTGGCAGTACGTGCCCGAGCTCGTTGCGCAGCCTGATGAGCCCGCCGTGCACAAGCACTACGGCGACGCGTTCGAGGGAACCGACCTTGAGGCCCAGCTGGCCGCCCGCGGTGTCGGACGGCTGATCGTCGTCGGCGCCGAGACCGACGCCTGCATCCGCTCGACCATCCACGGTGCCTTCACCCGCGGCTATGACGTCACCCTCGTCGGGGACGCCCACACTGCCGGCGACAAGACGGACTGGGGTGCGCCGCCCGTCGAAGACGTCATTGCGCACACCAACCTCTACTGGAGCTACCAGGCCGCGCCCGGCCGGCAGGGCACGGTCGTCGCCTCCGCGCAGGCCGCAGAGATCATCGTGGCGGCCGGCGCCGACGGCGGTCGGCGCAATGGCGCGGCCGCGGGTCAGGTGCGCAGGTAGAGATCGCGCAGGAGAGCGATCTCGGCCCCGTGGTGAGTCTGCTCATCGATCAGGATGCGCACGACTTCACCCCCCGTCCGCGGACCACCGAGGCGGCTCGGCCGGGGCTCGGCCAGGTCGTCTTCGGTGGCCTCGGCGAGCCATGACGTGATCGGCGTCCTGCTGGCATGCCATGCGTTGAGTGCGTCGGCGACGCTGCCCGGCACGATGAGATCGGGAAACGTGCGCAGGCCCGGACCGAACGCATGCTCCCAGTAGATCTCGTTGTCGGCGATGAGGTGCACCAACCGCCACGCGATGCTGGTCACCGGGGCGGGTGAGGGTGGGGCGATGTCGTAGGCGTAGGTCCATCGGCCGGGCCGCCGCGAATCGGGGTGGACGGTGCACCCCTCGTCCGCCGGCAGCCAGAGGTACTCCACATCGGTCAGTCCGCTCATTCGGTCCTCGAGGCGGTCACCGGCCGGCTCCCACGATCGGGTGAGCAGCGTGACACCCTGACTTCCCCGCGACATGGGAGCCAGAGTCTCACCCCGGCCCGCCCAACGGAAGATCGTGCTCCGGAGCTCCCTTCCCGTCCGGCTCGTGGCACGCGCCGCGCTATCGTGGCCGAACACGTGCCGGCCAGAGCTGGAGGAACGGGACACATGCCGGAGAAGGACGGCGTCCATCTGCGGACGCTGCGTCCGCAAGACGCGCCGGACGTCCTTGCGGCGTTCGCGTCGAGCACGGACATGGCCCGCCAGGGAAGCGTGACGACGCTGGGGGAGGCCGAGCGCTACGTGGCGAGCCTCCTGGCCCCGGGGTCCTCGCATCGCCCCTGGGCGATCGACGACGACGGTCGGCTCGTCGGCCTCGTGTGCGTGAGCGTCGACGAGGAGAACCGCACGGGATGGTTCTGGGACTGGATGAACGCCGCTGCGCGCGGACGGGGATGGGCGAGTCGTGCTGCCGCCACCATTGCCGACCAGGCCTTGACACAGTGGGGGCTCGAGCGGCTCGAGCTCGGCCACCGCGTGAACAACCCGGCCTCGGGCGCCGTCGCGCACGCCGCGGGGTTCATCAAGGAGGGCACCGAGCGCGCCAAGTTTCTCGTCGACGGACGGCGGATCGACGTCGACACCTATGGCAGGCTGCGGTCCGATCCGGCACCCCGTGTCGCACCGCTCGATCTGCGCGCTGACCGATGACGGGCAGTGTCCGTCCCGAGGGTGAACAGGCGCAGGATGCTTGAGCTTCGCGTGCCCGACCGCGCCGACTTCCCGACGCGGCAGGCCTGGCTCCCGCCGGACCGCCACGGCTACTACTTCGTCGAGAACGGCAACGGCGAAGCGCTTGGCCGCGTGCACCATGCAGTCGACGGCCCGACGGCGGAGATCGGCTTCACCGTCGTTCCGCGCCACCGCGGCCACGGACTCGGTCATCGCTTCCTGGCCATGCTTGTCGAAACCGTCCGGCGCAACACCAGTGTTGCGGAGCTCCTCAACGAGTTCGAGGATGCGCGCACCACTGCCGTGCGAACGCATCGGCGCGCCGGGTTCGTCGCCGACGCGCGGACGACGACCCACTCCGGGCGGGCTGTCCGGGTGTGGCGGCTGGAGCTGGACCGCGCCCGCAGCTGACACCGCAACGCCGTCGGCTGAGTCGTCAGCCGGCGGCGCTCGGCAGCCGGACAGTCGCGGTGACCGCGTCCCCGACGGCGATGCGCTCGGTGCGCTGCACGGCCTTCTCGACGGGCAGGGGAGCGAACACGAACGGCGCCGGCCCGCGCCACTCGATCAGCTCAGCCTCGAAGGTCCACGCCATGGGGCCGAGCGTACCGGCGGCGTGTCGGCTCACAGCAGTGCGCGGTCACCTGGCT
>JBQGOU010000235.1:0-5678 GCA_052086865.1 Cellulomonadaceae bacterium | reverse complement strand
TTGGTCTTGACGTCGAAGCCGTCCATCTCGACGAGCAGCTGGTTGAGCGTCTGCTCGCGCTCGTCGTGACCGCCGCCCATGCCGGCGCCGCGGTGACGGCCGACGGCGTCGATCTCGTCCACGAAGATGATGGCCGGGGAGTTCTCCTTGGCCTGCTGGAACAGGTCACGCACACGGCTTGCGCCCACACCCACGAACATCTCGACGAAGTCGGAGCCCGAGATCGTGTAGAACGGCACCCCGGCCTCGCCCGCGACAGCGCGGGCGAGCAGCGTCTTGCCGGTTCCCGGCGGCCCGTACAGCAGCACGCCCTTGGGGATCTTCGCCCCGACGGCCTGGAACTTGGCGGGCTCCGAGAGGAACTCCTTGATCTCGTGCAGCTCCTCCACGGCCTCATCGGCGCCTGCCACATCGGCGAAGGTGACCTGCGGGGTCTCCTTGCCGACCAGCTTGGCGCGCGACTTGCCGAAGCCCATGACGCGCGAGCCCCCGCCCTGCATGCGGGACATGAGGAAGAAGAACACCGCACCGATGATCAGGAACGGGATGAGCACCGAGAGCATTGACGCCCAGAAGCTCGCCCGGGCGATCTCGGAGTCGTAGCCCTTGGCCGGAGCGGCCTCGACGACGGCCGCCACGACCTCCTGTCCCTGCGGCTCGACGTAGAAGAACTCGACGTTCTTGCCGAAGTTGTCGTCGTCGACCGTGTAGTCCTCGGTCAAGGTGAGCTGGACCCGCTGGTCACCGTCGACGACAAGCGCCTGCTCCACGGTGTCGCCTGCGAGCAGCTCAAGACCCTGCGAGGTGTCGATGCGCTGGACCTGGGTCCCCGTCAGGGCGGAGTATCCGACCCACAGCAGGACCACGGCGAGCGCGATCCACACGTACGGGCCACTGAGAATCTTCTTCATTCGTCTAGGAGGCGGACCGGTCCGCCCATCCCCTCTGCTCGAGCGGTGCTGTGCGCTGTGAACCTACACGGTTGTGCTGGGAGTCGGCTGAATGTTCGCCGAGGGCGCGACGGGGCGCAGGCGTCCCGGTACGGGCCCGCGGCTCAGCTGGAGTAGACGTGCGGTGCCAGCGTGCCGACGAACGGCAGGTTGCGGTACTTCTCCGCGTAGTCAAGCCCGTAGCCGATGACGAACTCGTTGGGGATGTCGAAGCCGACGTACCGCACGTCGAGGTCGACCTTGACCGCCTCGGGTTTGCGCAGCATCGCCGCGATCTCGACCGACCGCGGCCCCCGGCTCCGCAGGTTCGACAACAGCCAGGACAAGGTCAGGCCCGAGTCCACGATGTCCTCGACGATGAGGACGTTGCGCCCCGTAAGGTCCGTGTCCAGGTCCTTCAGGATGCGCACGACGCCGGAGGACTTGGTGCCGGAGCCGTAGGAGGAGACGGCCATCCAGTCCATCGAGACCGGATGGTGCAGGCGCCGGGCAAGGTCGGCCATCACCATGACGGCGCCCTTGAGCACACCGACCAGGAGCAGGTCCTGCCCGGCGTAGTCGGCGTCGATCTGCGCGGCGAGCTCGTCAAGACGAGCGTTGAGCTGATCCTCGGTGAGCAGCACGCTCGCGAGGTCGTTGCCGATGTCGGACTGGTCCACGAAGAGATCTCCTAGAGAGCGGTGGGATGCAGGACAAGCCTGCCACATTCCCGCCAGGCGCGGACCCCCGGCAGGTGGGCAGCCCCCTGGCCACGCCACCCGACCACGAACGCGTCCAGGCGGAGCACGTGGGTGCGGGTCAGCGCGCCGGGCGGCGCACCGGCGCGAACGGCCGCCGCTCGCAGGGCACGGCGCCGCACGGCGTCCGGCTGCTCGGCCAGCACGGCCGGGTCCAGGACCACGTCCGCCGCGCTGACTACCGCGCTGTTCGCCGCGCTGTGCGCCGCGACGACGATGGCCACCTCGAGGGTCCGCTCCGCCAGAGCGCCCAGCACGGCATCGTCCTCACGCAGCTGGTCCGCGGTGCGGGCCAGCGCCTCGCTCACGCCGGAGCCCAGCACCCGCTCCAGCACGGGCAGCACCTCCTGGCGCACCCGCGAGCGCAGCGGCCACGTCGTGTCCGCGTCCGGGGGCGACACGTTGGTGGGATCCGTCCAGGGGTCGAGCCCCACCTCGGCGCAGATCGCCTCGGTGTCGCGCCGGCGCAGGCCCAGGAACGGACGCCGCAGCAGCCCCCGCGCCGCAGGCATGCCGGCCAGGGAGCGCGCCCCGGCGCCGCGGGCAAGGCGGAGCAGCACCGTCTCGGCCTGGTCGTCGAGGGTGTGGCCCAGCAGGACGACCGCGTCGGGAGCCACCTCGGACAGGGCGCGGTAGCGCGCCTCACGCGCCGCGTCCTCCGGTCCGGCGCCCGCAAGCACCCGGGCCCGCACCACCCGCACCGGCGCAAGTCCCAGCTCCCGGCACTGCGCGCCAGCCGTGGCCGCCACCGCTGCGCTGCCGGACTGCAGACCGTGGTCGACGACGACGGCGCCGGCACTCAGCTCCGGGCGCCGCCTCGCCTCGAACGCGAGGCACGCCGCGAGGGCGAGGGAGTCGGCGCCGCCCGAACAGGCGACCACGACGCACCGGCCAGGGCCGAGCGCGTCGAGAACCGCACGCACGGCGGCGCGGCCCGCCACCAGGTGCGGCTGTGCGAGAGTCACGGGCTCAGCCGTGCACGCGGCGCACCCAGGCCGCGGGCTCGGCGATCTCGGCGGCGGTCGGGAGCGTGTCCACGGAGGTCCACACGGCGTTGAAGCCGGCACGGCCCACGCGGCGTCGGACCGTGCGCACGAAGGCGGCGCCGTCACGGTACTGCGCCAGCTTGGCCTCCATCCCGAGCAGCTTGCGCAGCACGAGGTCACGAGCCCTGACCTGATCCCTGCGCGCGTCGAAGGCCTTGCGGATGCTGCGCACGGACGGGACGACGCGCGGACCCACGGCATCCATCGTGACGTCCGCGTGTCCCTCGAGCAGCGCCATCACGGCCCCGACGTTCGCGACGCGCAGCCCCTGCTCCGCGGTGAGCACACGGTTGAGCAACCCGGCCCCAGCCGGCCGGGTGACGAAACGGCGTGCGCTCTCGCCCAGCGCCTGCGCGCGCGCGGACAGCGGCCCCTCGCTCAACGCGCGACCCGCGGCGTTCACGTCCTCGAACAGCCGGCGGGAGGCGGTGAGCAGGTGCTCGGCCAACCAGGGTGCGGTGGCGAACTGCAGCGCGTGCGTCTGCTCGTGCAGCGCCACCCAGAGCCGGAAGTCCGCCGCGTCGAGGCGCAACGCACGCGTCACGGCGAGGACGTTGGGCGCCACGAGCAGCAGGCGCCCCGTGCCGGGGCTGGTGTACGGATCGAACTGGCCGAGAACCTTGCTCGAGACGAGCGCCAGCGCACCGCCCACCTCGACGGCGGCCGCGAGCCGGGCGGTGCTCGACGTGCGAGCGTCGTCGTCGGCGTCCGGATCGAGCAGCATCTGGCGCATGAGCGCGGTGTTGGACTCGATCCACCGTGCCCGGTCGACCACACGAACGAGCGAGAGGTTCTCGGACGCCCGGGCGTCGGCCGGACGCATCCCGGAGACCTCGAGCACGGCGGGCGCAGCGGCGACGGCTGCCGCACGCAGTCCAGCGACCAGCTCGGTGAGCTCCTCGCGGGGGGCCGTGGCTCCGGGCGGCGCCAGCAGCGCCCCGATGTCGGACGCCGCGCGCCAGTCGACCGGCCCCCGCGCCGCGCTCCTCGCCTCCATCCGGCGACCCTACCCGCCTGCGCAGCCGCAGGCAGTCACCGCGCTGACCCACCGGTCGATGACCGTCCGGGCGCTCCAGGCGCCGCCGTCGGGGACGTGGTCGGCCATCACGGCGAAGACCAGCAGCCGCCCGTCGACCGTCACGAGCATGCCGGCCAGTGCGGTGACGTTGGGCAGGGACCCGGTCTTGGCCCGGACCAGCCCGCGGGCCTCGGAGGTGACGTAGCGCTCGGCCAGCGTGCCGTTCAGGCCCGCGACCGGTAGCCCGACGGCCGCCTCGCGCAACGCTCCCGAACCGTCGGCCACGATCGTGGCGACCAGGCTCGTGAGCATTCGTGCCGGGATCTGCGAGCCGTCGCCGAGCCCGCTGCAGTCCGCGAGATGCACCCCGGCGGTGTCGACGCCGAGCCGTCCCACGGCCGCGACGACGGCCGACGTCGCACCGTCGAACGACCCGGGCAGTCCCGCGCCGAGCGCGACCGCGCGACCGAC
Source organism: Cellulomonadaceae bacterium (assembly GCA_052086865.1). Classification (GTDB taxonomy): domain Bacteria; phylum Actinomycetota; class Actinomycetes; order Actinomycetales; family Cellulomonadaceae; genus Flavimobilis. The sequence continues at coordinate 1,456 of JBQGOU010000235.1, read as the reverse complement.
AACCTCGGTAATGGTGTTCTCGGAGGTCGTGAGGAAGTACGCGACGACCTCGTTCAGCGGGGCCGAGCTGATGGTCCCCAGCACCTGACCGTCCGCGGAAGCCGTCCCCCGGGTCGGACCACCGGTCACGGTGACGCCGGCAGCGGTCAGCGCGGCCGCGAGCTCTCCGGCTGCGTGCATGGCGGGGTCGGCGTGCGGGCGGCTACGCGACCCGTCCTCGGACGGGTTCGCAATGTTCACGGCAAGCGCGGACACGGGCGCCGCATAGCCGAGGTCGACGTTCGCGACGTTCCATGCCGGGGAGATCGCCGGACCGGAGAACAGGGTGTCGTCCACCCGCAGCGTGACCTCGAGCTCACCCGTCAGGCGCAGGCCGGAGACCACCTGGTCCGCGAGGTCCTGCAACCCCGCCCGTCCGTTGACCGCGGTGGGGTCCCCGGCCCCCGCAGCGAGCATCATGTCGCCGCCGCCCACCAGGACGATCTCCCCCGCCCCGCCCCGCACGACCGTGGTGTCGAACGTCGCGGCAGGATCCAGGGAGCTCAGCGCGGCGGCCGCGGTCAGGAGCTTTGCCGTCGAGGCGGGCACATGCGGGGTGTCGGGGCCGTGCGCGGCCACCTCCTCGCCCGTGAGGGCGTCGAGGACGTGGACGCCCACCGAGTCGCCGAGGTGCTCGGTGTCGGCCACGAGCTCGGTCACCAGCCGGGCGACCTCGGCGTCATCGGGCACCGGTGCGTCGGCCACAAGGTCGGTGAGCGTACGCTCCGGCGCCGGTCCGAGCACCGCCCCGTCCGCAACGGGGAACGGCGCCGCAGGCGCGGGCACCGGGGCGTTGGTCAGCAGACCTGGCACGACGTCGTACACGTCGGCGACGACGTATCCGCCCCCGCCGAGCAGCGCCACCGCCGTGACCACCCCCGTGATCCGCGCAGCGAGCCCCATGCCGGTCCTCTTTCTCGTGCGGCTCTCGCACCGCACCCGTCCAGCGATCGTGTCCTCGGTTCACACGATTCGTCGTGCATGGGCCACACTAGTGGCGTCGGGGCCGATGCCGGTCCCCTCATGGCCGTGGGCCGCTCTCGTGGCGCACGCGTCCGGATTGCTGATGGCTCACCCGTCCACGCGGCCCCCCGGCCGAGCCGGACGACGCGAAGCGGAGGAATGCTGTGGAGTTCGACGTCACGATCGAGATCCCCAAGGGGCAGCGCAACAAGTACGAGGTCGACCACCACACGGGCCGCATCCGGCTCGACCGGATGCTCTTCACCTCGACCCGGTACCCGGACGACTACGGGTTCATCGAGGGCACCCTCGGTGAGGACGGCGACCCGCTCGACGCGCTCGTGCTCCTCGAGGAGCCGACCTTCCCCGGGTGCCTGATCCGCTGCCGCGCACTCGGCATGTTCCGCATGCGCGACGAGGCCGGCGGCGACGACAAGGTGCTGTGCGTCCCGAC
>JBQGOU010000234.1:0-5706 GCA_052086865.1 Cellulomonadaceae bacterium | reverse complement strand
AGACCTCGCTGCGCTTGGTCGGGATCGCGGTGTTGCGCTCGATGAGCTTGGTCATGACACCACCCTTGGTCTCGATGCCGAGGGAGAGCGGGGTGACGTCGATCAGCAGCACGTCCTTGCGGTCGCCCTTGATGACACCGGCCTGCAGCGCGGCGCCGACGGCGACGACCTCGTCCGGGTTCACGCCCTTGTTGGGCTCCTTGCCGCCGGTCAGCTCCTTGACGACCTCGGTCACGGCCGGCATGCGGGTGGAACCACCCACGAGCACGATGTGGTCGATGTCGTTCACGGAGATGCCCGCGTCGCGGATCACGGCGTGGAACGGAGCCTTGGTGCGGTCGATCAGGTCCTGCGTCATCTGCTGGAACTGGGCCCGGGTGAGCTTGGAGTCCAGGTGGATCGGACCGTTCTCGCTCATCGACAGGTACTGCATGGAGATGGTGGTGCTGGTGGCCGAGGAGAGCTCCTTCTTGGCCTGCTCAGCCGCCTCGCGCAGACGCTGCAGCGCGATCTTGTCCTTGGACAGGTCCACGCCCGAGGAGTTCTTGACCTCCTTGATCAGGTGCTCGACGATCCGGTTGTCCCAGTCGTCGCCACCGAGGCGGTTGTCACCCGAGGTCGCACGCACCTGAATGGTCGAGAAGTTGTCCTCGTCCTTGCCCACCTCGAGCAGGGACACGTCGAAGGTTCCGCCTCCGAGGTCGAAGACGAGGATGAGCTCGTCCTCCTTGCCCTTCTCCAGGCCGTAGGCCAGCGCGGCGGCAGTCGGCTCGTTGACGATGCGCAGCACGTTGAGGCCGGCGATCTGCCCGGCGTCCTTGGTCGCCTGGCGCTCGGCGTCGTTGAAGTACGCGGGCACCGTGATGACGGCGTCGGTGACCGGCTCGCCCAGGTACTCCTCGGCGTCGTGCTTGAGCTTGCCGAGCACGCGGGCGCTGATCTCCTGCGCCGAGTACTTCTTGTCGTCGATGTCCACGGACCAGTCGGTGCCCATGTGGCGCTTGACCGAGCTGATCGTGCGGTCGACGTTCGTCACCGCCTGCCGCTTGGCGATCTCGCCGACGAGGACCTCGCCGGTCTTGGAGAACGCGACGACCGACGGGGTGGTGCGAGCGCCTTCGGCGTTCGCGATGACGGTGGGTTCGCCGCCCTCGAGGACAGCCACCACCGAGTTCGTGGTTCCGAGGTCGATTCCGACCGCTCGTGCCATGTTTGTTGCCTCCATCAGTTCTGGTTGAGTCCGTTGCACTCAAGTCTGCTCCGATGGCCTGGCCTTCGCAAGTTCGACCGTCAGAAGTTGAGTCTGCATGGCTCAACCTCGGGCCGGGGCGGAGTATTCCCGGCCAGGATCTTGCAGATCCCCGCGGTCCTCTTCTCCGTCATCACGGACCTCTTCCGGGACTCGAAGCTCAACGGCTGCTTCAAGGCCTTGTGGTTCCTCGCCCAGCTCAAGGCGCAGGCGCTGGCCGACGCCAATCACCACGTCTGATCTGTACGAGTCGTCGAAGGCCCGGAACCACGCCACATCACCCTGCCCAGGAAAGCTCCAGGATTCTCCCCGGCGTACCCCAGGGTCGTCACAGGGAGTCCGAAGGTTCGTCGGGCTGAATGGTCCTCAACAGTTCACCCATCCGTTGATCGACCCACCCCGGAGGCCCGATGCGACGAGCGCACCGATCATCCCCGTCCACCCGAGCCCAGGCGCTGATCGCCGCAGCGCTGACCGGCGTCCTCGTCCTTGCGGGATGCTCGAGTGACGACTCGACGGCGACGGGCACGACGTCCGACACCACCGTCACCGGCACCACGAGCACCGCCAGCACCGCCGAGGCCGAGTCGAGCGCCGCCGAGGTGCTCGCCGCCAACCAGGAGATCCACGACACGTCCGGCGCCGAGGACTACGACGAGGCCGACGTCGTCGACGTCGCGCTCTCCGACGCCGGCACGACCGTCTCCGACGACGACGCGGCGGTGAGCGTCGACGGGTCGACCGTCACGATCACCGCGGCGGGCACCTATCGGCTGAGCGGAACGCTCAGCGACGGGCAGATCGTCGTGCGGTCCGCCGGCGAGGGAACCGTCCGCCTGATCCTGGACGGAGCCGACGTGTCCAGTTCGACGACCGCGGCGATCCTCATCGCCGAAGCCGACGACGCCGTCGTCCTGGTCGCCGACGGAACGACCAGCTCGCTGAGCGACACCTCCGCCTACGCGGAGGACGACGAGGCCAGCGGCACCCTGACCAGCGCGGCCGATCTGACGATCGCCGGAACGGGCACGCTGCAGGTGACCGGCAACGCGAACGACGCCATCGCGGCCAAGGACGGTCTGGTGATCCTCTCCGGAACCCTCGACGTCACCTCGGCGGACGACGGCATCCGCGGCAAGGACTACCTCGTGGTCCGCGGCGGAACCATCACCGTCGACTCCGTCGGCGACGCGCTGAAGTCCGACAACGAGGACGAGGCGGACCGCGGGTTCGTCGTGCTCGAGGGCGGCACGGTCGATCTCACCTCGGCGAGCGGGGACGGCATCGACGCGACGACCGACCTGGTCATCACCGGAGGCGAGCTCACGGTCACAGCCGGTGCCGGGTCGGACACCGTCGCGGGCGAGGACTCCACCAAGGGCCTGAAGTCCGGCGTCGTCACCGTCATCGAGGACGGCGTGATCGGCGTCGACTCCTCGGACGACGCGGTGCACTCGAACGGATCCATCCACATCGCGGGCGGCACCCTCACCCTTGCCACAGCCGACGACGGCGTCCACGCGGACGGCACCCTCCAGGTTTCAGCGGGCACGATCACCATCACGCGGTCCGAGGAGGGCCTGGAGGCCGCCACGATTGTGGTGGACGGTGGCGAAATCGATGTGACCGCGGCCGACGACGGGCTGAACGCCTCGAGTGGCACCACGACCGACGGGTCCACCGACACACAGGGCGCGGGAGGCGGCGGAGGTGGCCCGATGGGCGAAACCGCCGGCGCCGAGTCGCTCACGATCAATGGCGGCACGGTGGTGGTCACCGCCGACGGGGACGGCATCGACTCCAACGGCACCCTGGCGATCACCGGCGGGACCACGGTCATCAACGGTCCGACCAACGACGGCAATGGTGCGCTGGACGTCAACGGGGAGTTCACCATCTCCGGTGGCGTGCTGCTTGCCGCGGGCAGCTCCGGCATGGCTGTCGCGCCGTCGACGGACTCCGCTCAGGGTTGGCTGGCCGCCACCTTCACCCAGTCCCAGGGGGCGGGCACCGTGACGCAGGTGCTTGACGAGTCAGGTGACCTGCTCGTCACCTTCGAGTCGTCGCGGACCTTCAGCTCGCTGGTCTACTCGGCGCCTGAGATCACGTCCGGCGCCGAGTACCAGGTCGTCACCGGCGGTACCGCGTCCGGTACGTCGACCGGGGGCTTGATGGCCGCGGGAGACACGTCCGGGTCCACGGCGGCCGTCTCCGTCACTGCGGGCGAGTTCGCCGGCGGCGGCATGGGCGGCGGTCAGCCCGGCGGTGGCAGCGGCTTCGGCGGCGAGGCCCCCGGCAGCGGCACTGCCCCCGACGGCGGCACGGGCGGCACCCGGCCGGAGCGCGGGCAGGACAGCGGAACCAGCTCCTGATCCACGGACGATCAGTTCCGCCCCCAGGCGCTACCCTCACCCCATGACCCCGGAGACGTGGTGGGCCGTGTTCGGCTGGGTGGGCAGCGCCGTTCTGGTGCTGTCCCTGATGCAGACCCGCATCACCCGGCTCCGGGTGCTCAACCTGGCCGGATGCTTCCTGGCCATCGCCTACAACGCGGTCATCGAGGTGTGGCCGAGCGTCGGGCTCAATACGACGCTTGCGGTGATCAACATCGTGCACCTCACCCGGATCTGGCGGACCCGGCACGCCGAGGCGGCCTATGACGTCATTCCCGTCGAGCCCAGCGACCGCTACCTGCGGCACCTGCTGGACGTCTACCGCGAGGACATCGAGCGCTTCCACCCGATCACCGTGGCCGACGCACTCGCCCGGGCCGATCATGCCTACCTGGTGGTGCGAGGCGAGGAGACCGTGGGCTGCACCCTCCTGCACCGCGAGGACGGGGACACCGCACACGTCGACCTCGACTACGTGACCGAGCGCTGGCGCGACTTCACCGTCTCGGAGTTCGTCTACCGCCGCAGCTCGCTGCTACGGGACCAGGGCTTCGCCCGGGTCGTCACGGACGCGGGCGCCGACCCGTTCTACGCCCGCATCGGCTTCAAGTTGGCCGAGGACCGATTCGAGCTGACGCTGCCCTGAGCCGAATCTCCACCGCGCGCACCGCGGCAAGCGGTGGCAGAGTGGGAGTCAGGCGGCGCCTGCCGCCTTTCGCACGCCACAAGCGTGCGGGGAACTCAAGCACGTCATCGTCGTGCGGTACAGCAAGGTGACGACCATGTGGATCCTGTCGTGGATTCTGATCGGACTGATCATGGGGGCGATCGCTCGAGCGGTGCTCCCCGGACGCGTCTCCGGCGGCTGGGTCGTGACGCTCATCGTGGGTGTCGTCGGCGCGCTCGTGGGCGGGTGGATCGCCACCGGCCTCTTCAACGTCGAGACGAACGAGTCCTTCTTCTCCCTGACGACCTGGTTCTGGGCCTTCATCGGCTCGCTCGTCGTGCTCGGGATCTACGGAGCGATTACCGGACGCAGCAAGAAGGCCTGACCCGGCTCGCTCGGCTGTGGCCCCGCACCCACGGGTGCGGGGCCACAGCCCAGTCCGGGATGAGGTCTATCCCGCCGCGCGCCGGCGCCTGCCCCGGCTGCGTGAGCCAGGCGACCAGCTGCCACCGCTGCCCGGGCGAGGGCCGGGTCAAGATCCTGATGTTCTGGTGGGTCGGCGCGTCCGGACCGTCCCCCTTGGCCACGACGCACACGACGCTCGCGCGGTTCTCGAGCACCGTGATCTGCTCCACGCGGGTGTGCCTGTCCGGTCCGGGGGCGAGGGCGTCGAGGAAAGCCGCGCGGTCGTCGAAGCGCAGGCCGTCCGGCCGCACCATGGCGAAGGCCGGCGCGAGCAGGTCCTCGAAGTAGGCGCGGTCGCCGCGGGCCTCGGCGTGCCCGATCTGGGCGTTGATCTCGGCCAGGACGCTCAGGTCGTCGCTCATGCCGGGGGCACGGAGTCGAGCCCGGCGAGCGCGGCACGCACCACGGCGTCCGGGTCCGCGCCCGCGTCGATCACCACGCCGCGCTCGTCCGGGCCGAGCTCCTGCAGGGTGGCCAGCTGGGAGGCGAGCAACGAGGTCGGCATGTAGTGCCCCTCGCGGTGGTCCATCCGCTCCGCGATGACCTCGGGCGCCACGGTGGGATGCACGAAGACGACGTCGCCCTCGGCCTCGCGCAGCACGTCGCGGTAGGCGCGCTTGAGCGCGGAGCACGCCACGACGCTGCCAGTCCCCTCCCGCGCCTTGGCGGTCATCCAGTCGCGCAGGGAGGCGAGCCACGGCCAGCGGTCGTCGTCCGTGAGCGGGATCCCGGCGGCCATCTTGGCGCGGTTGGCGTCGCTGTGGAACTCGTCGCCCTCCGCGAAGGGGACGTCCAGGGCCTGTGCGAGGGCCCGTCCCACCGTGGTCTTGCCCGAGCCCGCCGTGCCCATGACGACGACGTGGCGCACGGTCACGCGTCGACCTCGGTGAGGTTGCCGGACCACTCGGTGTGGAAGGAACCGGGCTTGTCCA
>JBQGOU010000233.1:0-5732 GCA_052086865.1 Cellulomonadaceae bacterium | reverse complement strand
GCTGCGTTGCTCGCGCCGGTCGCGCCCCGCGTTCGCGAAGAGCACCGCGGTGTAGGGCAGCAGCACCGCGGCCACGATGAGCACCCACCGCGCGGGGCCCGCCACGACCACGGCAGCGAAGATGCACACCACCCGGATCCCCATCTGCACCAGGTAGGTGCGCACGCGCCGAGCCTGTTCGGCGGCCAGTGCCTGGGGCGCGTCCGTGATGCGGTGCACCGTGTCCTTCTGGCCGCGTCTCACCCGGCCGAGTCTACGTCGCGACGCCGCTACGGGCGGTGCCTGGGTGCCGCGGTCGAGACACCCGAGCCGACGTCGGCGCTTTGTGGGGTTCGCACAATCGCCCGGCGGAAGTCGTGCACGTGGCGCGCAGGGTTCGGCGCGCCGCCGACGGTAGCGTCAGACGCAGACGGTTCGGCCCCCCCGGGGCGAGCACCGTTCCTGCCGACGGCACAGAACCGACCGCACTGACCGCACTGACCTGGAGGACATGTGGGTGAGCCACGCACCGTGCTCGTGACCGGCGCCAACCGAGGCATCGGCCGCGCCATCGCCGAGCGCTTCGTCGCCGGCGGCGACCGCGTCGCGACGATCTATCGCAGCGGTGACCTGCCCGACGGCGTCCTCGGCGTGGTCGGGGACGTGACGGACACCGCATCGGTGGACGCCGCGTTCACCGCGATCGAGGCCGAGCTGGGTCCGGTCGAGGTTCTCGTGGCGAATGCCGGGATCACCCGCGACCAGCTGCTGATGCGCATGAGCGACGAGGAGTTCGAGCAGGTCATCGACGTCAACCTCACCGGGACGTTCCGGTGCGTGCGCCGCGCGTCGAAGGGCATGATCCGCCTGCGGCGCGGCCGGATCGTCCTGATCTCCTCGGTTGTGGGCCTGTACGGCGGCGCAGGGCAGGTCAACTACGCCTCGTCCAAGGCCGGCCTGGTCGGCATGGCACGCTCGATCACCCGCGAGCTGGGCGCACGCGGCATCACCGCGAACGTCGTCGCGCCCGGCTTCATCGACACCGCGATGACGGCCGCACTGCCCGAGGAGCGGCAGCAGGCCTACAAGGCCGCGATCCCCGCTGGCCGCTTCGCCCAGCCCGAGGAGGTTGCCGGCGTGGTGCACTTTCTCGCCTCGGACGACGCCGCCTACATCTCGGGCGCCGTCGTGCCCGTCGACGGCGGTCTCGGGATGGGACACTGACCCTGGCGCTCCACGCGCCGTTCGCCCGGACAGCACCGATGCGCCGTCCGGCGGGCACATTCAGTACCCTCGACGGTGGGCGTGCGCACCGCCGTCGGGCACTTGCAGCGCACGGATGACGCGGTCGGAAGGAAGAACATGGGTCTGCTCGAAGGCAAGAGGCTGCTGGTCACCGGAGTCCTGACGGACTCCTCGATCGCCTTTCACGTGGCTCGCCTGGCCCAGGAGCAGGGCGCCGAGGTCGTGCTGACCTCCTTCGGCCGGCAGTTCCGGCTCACTCAGGCGATTGCGAAGCGCCTGCCGCGCACCGCGCCCGTCGTGCAGCTCGACGTCACGGACGCCGCGGACCTCGAGGCGCTCGCCGAGCGGGTCCGTGAGCACGTCGACGGGCTCGACGGCGTCGTGCACTCGATCGGCTTCGCACCCCAGACGGTGATGGGCGGCAAGTTCCTCGAGGCCGAGTGGACCGACGTCGCCACCGCCCTGGAGGTCTCGGCCTTCTCGCTGAAGTCCCTGGCCGTGGCTGCAGCGCCCCTGCTGGGCTCCGGCGCATCCGTGGTCGGTCTGACCTTCGATGCCCGCTACGCGTGGCCGGTGTACGACTGGATGGGCGTGGCGAAGGCCGCATTCGAGTCGACGGCCCGGTACCTGGCCCGTGACCTCGGCCCCTCGGGCGTCCGGGTGAACCTCGTCTCCGCCGGTCCGATCCGCACCACCGCGGCCAAGTCCATCCCCGGCTTCGAGCAGATGGAGGGCGGTTGGTCCGACCGCGCGCCGCTGGGCTGGGACCAGACGAACCCCGAGCCGACGGCGCGTGCCGTCGCTGCCCTCCTCTCGGACTGGTTCCCGGCGACCACCGGGGAGATCGTGCACGTCGACGGCGGCGTGCACGCGATGGGGCTGTAGCCCTCGTGTCCCCGACGCGCACCCTCGTGGTCCTGCGCCACGCCAAGGCCGAGCCCCATCGCGGCGGGGAGGACCGGTTGCGTCCGCTCGCCGTCCAGGGCCGCACGCAGGCGAGCCGGCTGGGGCGGTGCCTGCACGACGGGCGACTCGTGCCCGAGACGGTGCTGTGCTCCACGGCGCTGCGCACGCGCCAGACCTGGGACCTCGCCCGCCAGGGAATGCGGGACGCCGCGCCGGAGGTGGACTTCCGCGACGCGCTGTATCTGGCCTCACCGGCGGAGATGCTGAGCGACGTGCGAGGAATCGACTCGCGGGTGCGCACGCTCCTGGTGGTGGCGCACGAGCCGGGCGTCTCCGCCCTCGCCGCGATGCTCGCCGACAAGTCCTCGGATCGCTCGGCTCTGGCCCAGGTGCGTGCGGGTGTGCCGACGGCGACGTACAGCGTCCTGGAGAGTTCCGAACCCTGGGCGGACTGGGGCAAGAGCACCGCGAGGCTGACCGGGGTGTTCCGCCCGCAGGTGTAGGCCCTTGCGCACCAGCGGCCTTCGCGCCCGGGGCGGGTGCGCTCTCAGCCCTCGGCGGCGTCGATGATCGCGAACGCGCCGTCGAGCCGGCCCTCGAGAACGTGCGGGGCGCGCGCGCAGACCACGGGTTTGGCGTTGAAAGCAATGCCGATCCCGGCCGCAGCGATCATGTCGAGGTCGTTGGCGCCGTCCCCGATCGCCACCGTCCGCTCGAGGGGGACCCCCACCTGCTGCGCCAGCTCGCGCAGGGTGCGCTCCTTGACGGCGCGGTCGACGATCTCGCCCTCGGTGCGTCCGGTGAGCACGCCGTGTGAGACCTCGAGGCGGTTGGCGCGGAAGTGCTCGATGCCATGGCGCCGAGCCAGAGGGCCGACGACCTCCTCGAAACCGCCCGAGACGAGGCCGACCGTCCAGCCGCGCTCCTGAGCGCCGCGCACCAACTCGGCCGCGCCGGGAGTGAGACGCACCTCGTCGAGCACCTGCACGAAGACGGTGTCCGGCACCCCGGCGAGCGTCGCGACGCGTCTCTCCAGCGACTGGGCGAAGTCGATCTCCCCGCGCATGGCGGCCTCGGTGACCCTGGCCACCTCCGCCCTGGAACCTGCGTGCTCGGCCAGCAGCTCGATGACCTCGTCCGTGATGAAGGTCGAGTCGACATCCATCACGAGGAGGCGGTGTTCGCGGGTCACAGTGCCAGCGTAGGTCGGCATCCGACTGCACCGCCGGGATGCCCGCTCCGCGGGACGCAGATCACTCGCCGGCGCGGATCACCGTGCCCTTGGGCACGACGGTCAGACCCGACTCGGTGACGGTCAGGCCGCGCTTGCGGTCCAGCTCCGGGTCGAAGCCGATGCGGGCGTTCTCCTCGACGCGGACCTCCTTGTCGATGATGGCCCGGCGGACCTGGGCGTGGCGCTCCACAACGACGTCGTCCATCAGCACGCTGTCCTCCACGGAGGACCAGGAGTGCAGATACGCGCCGGGGGAGACCACCGACCCCGCCACCTCGCCGCCGGAGATGATCACTCCAGGGGAGATCAGCGAGTCGACGGCGTGGCCCATCCGACCGCTGCTGGCGTGCACGAACTTGGCCGGCGGCACGCCGATGTAGCCGGTGTACAGCTTCCACTGGTAGTTGTAGAGGTTGAACACGGGCGTGATCGAGATCAGGTCCTTGTTCGCGTCGTAGTAGGCGTCCAGCGTCCCGACGTCCCGCCAGTAGTCGCGGTCGCGGTCGGTGGAGCCGGGGACGTCGTTGCGGATGAAGTCGTAGACCCCCGCGGTGCCCTTCTCGACGAAGGCGGGCACGATGTCGCCGCCCATGTCGTGGCGGCTGTTGCTGTTGGCTGCGTCCTTGGTCACCGCGTCGATCAGCGCGTCGGCGTTCACCACGTAGTTGCCCATCGAGGCCAGCACCTCGCCCGGCGAGTCCGCGAGGCCCACCGGGGCCTCCGGCTTCTCCAGGAACGCTCGGATCTTCGCGGGGTCCGAGGGATCGGTGTCGATAACCCCGAACTCCTTGGCGAGCTCGATCGGCTGGCGGATACCCGCCACGGTGATCTCCGCGCCGGAGGCGATGTGCGCGTCGACCATCTGCGAGAAGTCCATGCGGTACACGTGATCGGCACCGACGACGACCACGATGTCCGGCTTCTCGTCGCGGAAGATGTTCAGGCACTGGTAGATGGCGTCCGCGCTACCCAGATACCAGTGCTTGCCGACGCGCTGCTGCGCCGGGACCGGCGCCACGTAGTTGCCGAGCAGCTGCGACATCCGCCACGTCTTCGTGATGTGCCGGTCGAGGCTGTGGGACTTGTACTGCGTGAGCACGATGATCTGCAGATAGCCGGAGTTGACGAGGTTGGAGAGGGCGAAGTCGACGAGTCGGTAGATCCCTCCGAAGGGGACCGCAGGCTTGGCACGGTCCTTCGTCAGGGGCATCAGCCGCTTTCCCTCGCCGCCGGCGAGGACTACTGCGAGAATCCGAGGTGCTGCCATGGCACGACCATACTGATTCTGTACCAAGAACGCACCAACAAGCGCTAACGTGTCTTTGTGAGAGTTGACCTGCTGACACGCGAGTATCCTCCCTACGTCTACGGCGGGGCGGGTGTCCACGTTGCCGAGCTGTCCCGCGTGCTGCGCAGCCGCATCGATGTCCGGGTGCGCTGCTTCGACGGACCACGCGACCAGAGCGAGTACCCCGCCGTGACGGGCTACACCGCTCCCGAAGAGCTTGCGGCGGCCAATCCTGCACTGAGCACCTTCGGCGTGGACCTCGCCATGGCTGCGGATGTGGCCGGCGCCGACCTGGTGCACTCGCACACCTGGTACGCGAACCTGGGCGGACACCTCGCGGGGCTGCTCAACGACATTCCTCACGTGCTGTCCGCGCACTCGCTCGAGCCCCTGCGCCCATGGAAGGCCGAGCAGCTGGGCGGCGGATACGCCCTGTCCAGCTGGGCCGAGCGCACCGCGTACGAGGGGGCAGCCGGCGTGATCGCCGTCAGCGGCGGCATGCGCGCCGACATCCTGCGCTGCTACCCCCAGGTGGACCCCGCCAAGGTCCATGTCGTCCACAACGGGATGGACGTCGAGCAGTGGAAGCGGCCCACCGGGGAGGGGCTCGCCCACGCCGACGACGTCGTCCGGGGTCTGGGCATCGACCCCGGGCGCCCTGCCGTGGTGTTCGTGGGCCGGATCACCCGGCAGAAGGGGTTGCCGTACCTGTTGAAGGCCGCGGAACGGCTGCCCAGCGACGTCCAGCTCGTGCTGTGCGCCGGCTCGCCGGACACCCCGGAGATCGAGAGCGAGGTGACCAGCGCGGTGAGCGCGCTGGCGGCGCAGCGTTCCGGCGTCGTCTGGATCGAGCAGATGCTTCCGCGTGACGAGTTGATCGCCGTGCTTGCGGCCTCGACCGTGTTCGTCTGCCCCTCGGTCTACGAGCCCCTGGGCATCGTCAACCTCGAGGCGATGGCTGTGGGCCTGCCCGTCGTCGGGTCCGCCACCGGCGGCATCCCCGAGGTGATCGACGACGGCGTCACCGGCCTGCTGGTCCCGATCGACCAGGTTCAGGACGGCACTGGCACCCCGGTGCAT
>JBQGOU010000232.1:0-5734 GCA_052086865.1 Cellulomonadaceae bacterium | reverse complement strand
GGCGACCGGGCCGACGCAATGACCCGTGGGGCGGCGTCGCTCCTGCGCACAGCGGCCGAACTCGAGCGCTCGGCCCAGCTCTGGCGGGCAGGAACGCTGGACTGACGCGCTGGATCGAGCACGACGCCCCAGCGATTCGGACCGAACCGAGGCCAGCGCGAACTACACTAGGAACCGACGTCGGGCCGCGGTAGCCCCGGGCTCCAACATCAGCCGCTACGAGCGGCCACGCGCCGAGAGGCGCTCCGCGGTCCGGCGTCGTTCACGATCACGCGAACGTCGTCTGCCGGTCACCGCGACGAGGTTCGCCGTTCACCACGTGTTTGCCCTACGCTTTCAGGTGCCCACCCGAACCAGCTACGGAGCACCCCTGTGCGGATTCGACTGACACCGCGCGACACGACCTTCTTCGACCTGTTCGCGGCGTCCGCGCAGCATCTCGTCACCGGAGCCAATCTGCTCGGCGAGCTCCTGGGTGCGGACCGGCAGGGACGCAAGGCCATCGCCAAGCAGCTCAACAAGCTCGAGAACGAGGCCGACGACGCGACGCACACGATCATGCGTCGCCTCAACCAGACCTTCGTCACCCCGTTCGACCGGGATGACATCTACGGCCTGGCCTCGGCCCTCGACGACTGCATGGATCACATGGAGGAGGCTGCGGACCTCATCGTGCTCTACAAGCTCGATGAGCTGCCGGCCCGGGTTGCCGACCAGGTGCAGGTGCTGCAGCGCTGCGCCGAGCTGACGGCCGAGGCCATGCCTCACCTGGCGAAGATGGCGGACCTGACCGACTACTGGGTCGAGGTGAACCGCCTGGAGAACCAGGCGGACAAGGTGCACCGCAAGCTGATCGCCCAGCTCTTCGACGAGGTCACCGACCCGATCCACCTCATGAAGCTCAAAGAGGTCGTCGAGACGCTCGAGAACGCGGCCGACGCCTTCGAGACGGTGGCCAACATGGTCGAGACCATCGCGGTGAAGGAGTCCTGACGACGTGGAGGTTGCGCTCGTCGTCATGGTGGTTGCGCTTGCCCTGAGCTTCGACTACACCAACGGGTTCCACGACGCGGCCAACGCGATCGCCACCTCGGTCTCGACCCGGGCGCTGACCCCACGGGCCGCGCTGTTGATGGCCGCCGTGATGAACTTCGCCGGAGCTCTCCTCGGCACGGACGTCGCCGAGACCATCGCCCACTCGATCGTCGACCTCGACGGCGCTCCGCCGCACTCCGCCCTCGTGGTGGTGCTGTGTGCGCTCGTGGGGGCCATCACCTGGAACCTGATCACCTGGTGGTTCGGCCTGCCCTCGTCCTCGACCCACGCCCTGATCGGAGGGCTCGTGGGTGCCGGGCTCGCGGCAAGTTTCGGCATCTATGGCACCGCGATCGTGGACAAGGTCGTCCTGCCCATGATCTTCTCCCCGCTGATCGGCTTCACCCTCGCCTTCGCGCTGATGATCGCGGTCCTGTGGATCTTCAGGAACGCCGCCCCGGCCAAGACCCATCGCCGCTTCCGGATCGCCCAGACCGCCTCGGCCGCCGCCATGGCGCTCGGGCACGGCTTGCAGGACGCGCAGAAGACCATGGGCGTGATCTACCTCGCCCTGCTCACCGTCAACTGGGCGGACCGCGCCGGAGGCATCCCACTGTGGGTGAAGCTGGCCGCCGCCGCCGCCATCTCGCTCGGCACCTACTCGGGGGGTTGGCGGATCATGCGCACGCTCGGGCGCAAGATCATCGAGCTCGACCCCGCGCGCGGCTTCGTCGCCGAGACCGTCTCCGCCGGGGTGCTTTACGTCATGGCGTTTGTGCTGCACGCCCCGGTGTCGACCACGCACACCATCACCTCGGCGATTATGGGCGTCGGCGCCACCAAGAGGCTGTCCGCCGTACGCTGGGGCGTGGCCAAGAACATCGCGATCGCCTGGGTGCTCACCATCCCGGCCGCAGCCGCCGTCGCCGCCGTGATCTTCTGGATCCTGCACCCGATCCTCGGCTGATCGCGTGAACCGCTGAACCGGGGCGCCGCTGTGCGAGCTCGGTTGCTGTGCTGCCTCGGTCGCTCAGACCGGATAGGGCGGGCGGGCGACCTCGGCCGCGACCACCCGCGGACCCTCCGGGCCGTGCACCACATGGGCGACGAGCATCTGGGCAGGCTTGAGATAGGGGTTCTCGTCCGGCAGCGACTTGGCGACCGACGGCCGTGCATGCGCCGCGATCACTGCAAGCGCGGTGGGCAGCACCGGGCGGTGCGTGCACAGGACGGTCGGCGTCGGAGACTGGAGCAGCGAAGCGACGATCTCGCGGACAACGGCGGGTGACTGCTCGTGCACCGTCTCGGTGAGGTCGTGGCTTGCGCCGGCGACGAGGCCGGTGGCACGGGCGTAGGGAGCGATGGTGTCGGAGCAGCGCAGCCAGTCGCTCGTGACGATGCGTCCGATGCCGAAGGCGGACAGCAGGGGCACAAGCGCCGCCGCCTGGACGTAGCCGGCGGGCGTCAGGGGGCGGTCCTCCTCGCCGCCTTTCCATGCGGAGCGCTTGCGCGCCCGGGCGTGGCGGGCGAGCACGAAGGGCTGGGTGTCCAGGTTGCCCTTCTCCCAGGCGCGCACGAGCGCCTTGAGCGGGCGCCGGTCCGCAGCGCGCGTCAGGGTCTTGGCGGCCTTCGTCGGAACCATCCACGTGGCGTCGTCGATCTCGTGGATGTCGACGGGTGGCGTGAGCTCCCGAGCGGTGACCGCCGCCGCATCCGCCTCGCCCGAACGCCGAGCCGCCCAGTAGTGCACGTACTTCAGCTTGCCGTCGGACAGCCGATAGCGCAGGCCGGGTAGGGGCTGCCCGAGCACGATCGGTGACCCGGTCTCCTCCGCCACCTCGCGCACGGCGGCGGCGGGTGCGGCCTCGAGCGGGTCCAGCTTGCCCTTGGGCCACGACCAGTCCTTGTACCGTGGCCGGTGCACGAGCTGGACCTCCAGCTGGCCCTTGTGCACCCGCCACACGAGCGCACCCGCGGAGCGCACGGTCGAGGCCGTGCGACGGGTCTGGCCCGGCAGTGTGACGGCCGTCACCGGCCCATGCCCAGGCGTCGGCGCTGGCGGGCGATCAGATACGCCTGCAGGTCCCGCAGCGGCCTGTCCTCGCCGTCGCGGCTGTGCCGCTCCCACGTGCCGTCCGCGAGCAGGTGCCACGACGAGGTCCCCGGGTCCATCGACATGTCGAGCAGGTCGATCAGGTCCCGGACCTGCTCAGGGTCGACGATTGAGACGAGGGCCTCGACGCGCCGGTCGAGGTTGCGGTGCATGAGGTCGGCCGAGCCGATCCAGATGTCCGGGGTCCCTCCGCCGGAGAACGCGAAGATCCGGGAGTGCTCCAGGAAGCGACCAAGGATGGATCGCACGCGGATCGTCTCGCTCAGTCCGGGCACCCCGGGACGCAGCGCGCAGATGCCCCGCACCACGAGGTCGATCTCGACGCCGGCCTGCGAGGCGCGGTACAGGGCGTCGATCGTCGCCTCGTCGACGATTGAGTTCACCTTGATCTTGATCCACGCCTCCTCGCCCGCGCGGGCACGTTCGGCCTCCCGGTCGATGCGTTCGACCAGGCCGGTGCGCACCGAGCGCGGGGCGACCAGCAGCCGGTGGAACCGGGACTTGGGCGCGTATCCGGAGAGCTGGTTGAACAACCGCGTCAGGTCCTGGCCGACGTCGGGGTCGCACGTCAGCAGTCCCAGGTCCGTGTAGAGCCGTGCGGTCTTGGGGTTGTAGTTCCCGGTGCCGACGTGGCAGTAGCGGCGCAGCCCGTCGGACTCCTGGCGGACCACGAGGGAGAGCTTGCAGTGCGTTTTGAGACCCACGATCCCGTAGACCACGTGTACGCCAGCCTGTTCGAGCTTCCGTGCCCAGGAGATGTTGTTCTGCTCGTCGAAACGCGCCTTGATCTCGACGAGGGCCAGCACCTGCTTGCCGGCCTCGGCGGCATCGATCAGGGCGTCGATGATGGGGGAGTCGCCCGACGTGCGGTACAGCGTCTGCTTGATCGCCAGCACCTGGGGGTCCGCGGCCGCCTGCTCGAGGAAGGTCTGCACCGATGTCGAGAACGAGTCGTACGGGTGGTGCAGCAGGATGTCGCGGGCGCGGATCGCGGCGAACACATCCGACGGTTTGGCGCTCTCCACCTCCGCCAGGTACCGGTGGGTGGTGGGCACGAAGCGGGGGTAGTGCAGGTCTGCCCGGTCGAGGTCGGCGATGAGGTTCAGCCCGGTGAGGTCGAGCGGGGCGGGAAGCTCGTACACCTCGCCCGGGGCGACCCCGAGCTCCTTGATGAGCAGGTTGCGGATGCGCGGGGTCAGCTGGTCGGCGAGCTCGAGGCGCACGGGGGGGCCGAACTTGCGGCGCAGCAGCTCCTTCTCCATGGCCTGCAGGAGGTTCTCCGCATCATCCTCCTCGACCTCGACGTCCTCGTTGCGCGTCACCCGGAAGGTGTGGAACTCGACGACCTCCATCCCGGGGAAGAGCTGGTCGAGGTGTTGGGCGATGATGTCCTCGATGGGGACGAAGGACGTGGGCCCGAGCTCGGCCTTGGCGGTCTGTGCGCCGGGTGCGCTCGGACGCCCGCGGGCATCCACGGCGATGAAGCGCGGCAGGAGCGGGGGCACCTTCACCCGGGCGAAGTGCTCCTTGCCCGTGGTGGGGTTGACCACGATGACCGCGAGGTTGAGCGAGAGGCCCGAGATGTAGGGGAACGGGTGGGCCGGGTCGACGGCGAGTGGCGTGAGGACCGGGAAGATCTGCTTGCGGAAGAACTTGTGCAGACGCTCCTGCTCGTTCTCCGACAGCTCGTCCCACCGCACCAGGGTGATGCCCTCGTCCGCGAGTGCCGGCTGGACCTGGTCCGCGAAGACCCGGGCGTGGCGGTCCATCAGCGTGTGTGCGCGCTTGGAGATCTCCTCGAGCACCCGCCGTGGGCTGAGACCCGACGCCGCCGTGACGGCCAGCCCGGTGGCGATGCGGCGCTTGAGCCCGGCCACGCGGACCATGAAGAACTCATCCAGGTTGGACGAGAAGATCGCGAGGAACCGCACCCGTTCGAGCAGCGGCACCGACGGGTCCTCCGCCAGCTCGAGAACCCTCTCGTTGAAGGCGAGCCAGCTGAGCTCCCGGTCGGCGAAGCGATCGTCCGGCAGCGGCTCGATCTCGGCCGACGGGCCGCCGGGGGCGTCCTGGTCCGGCTCGATGTGCTCGGAGATGTGGGCCACCAGCTCGGGTGCGAGGTGGCTCGTCGCACCCGAGGGTGCGGGGTCGGTGCTCGTGCGGCCGTCGGTCATAGAAGACATGGTGGCACCATTCCGGGAACATCGGTTGTCTTGACGCCCAGTGGGCGAGTGTGCGGTGAGCGGGCATGGCCGTCGTGCGGAACCTCGTACTGGGCGTCGCGGGCGACGACGGCGAATCCGGCGCGGGCGTAGGTGCGGGTGGCTGCTGCGTTGTCGGCATCGGTGTAGAGCTCGGCGCGAGGCAGCCCCAGGTCGGCCAGGCGGTTCAGCGCGAGCTCGGTGAGGGCGCCGCCCAGTCCGTGTCCCTGCGCCGCCGGGTGCACCGCCACGACGTAGAGCTCGCCCATGTCGTCCGTCACCTTGGCCCACACCGCGCCCACCAGCTTCTGCCCGCGCCAGGCCAACCAGAAGGTCTCGGGGTCGAACCAGTCCTCGCGCTCGCGGGCGCGAAGGTCCTCGAGGG
>JBQGOU010000231.1:0-5766 GCA_052086865.1 Cellulomonadaceae bacterium | reverse complement strand
CGCGCGAACTTGGGCGCGAGGATGGCGCGGTGTTTGTCCATGTGCGCCCGAACGCCGTCGGCGTCGCCAAAGAAGCGCAGGTGCCGCAGCTGGTTCACCTTGTCCGGGCCGATGCTCTTCTTGCCGTAGTGCTTCTGGTACCAGGCAAGGTTGGCGGCCGAGGCGCCCAAGAAGCTGACCCCCGCACCGGCGAAAGTGATCTTGGAGGTGGACGCGAGGACGAGCGGACGGTTGGGGTTGCCCGCCTCGGCCGCAAGGCCGAGCACGTCGATCGCCAGAGCACCGTCGGGCACCAGGGCGTGCACGGCGTAGGCGTTGTCCCAGATGATCCGGAAGTCGGCAGCCGCCGTCGGCATGGAGACGAGGGCGCGGGTGACGTCCTCGGAGAACACCACACCCGTCGGGTTCGAGTACGTCGGCACGGTCCAGATGCCCTTGATCGCCGGATCGGTCGCCACGAGCCCGCGCACCAGGTCGAGGTCGGGGCCGTCGCCACGCATCGGAATGGGGATCATCTCGATGCCGTAGGCCTGAGTGATGGCGAAGTGCCGGTCATAGCCCGGGCAGGGGGCGAGGAACTTCACGGTCTCCTCGTGGGCCCACGGTCGCACGGAGTCCGGAGTGCCGTGCAGGAGGGCGAACACGATGAGGTCGTGCATGATCTCCAGGCTGGCGTTGTTGCCGGCCAGGAGGTTCTCCGCGGGAACGTTCAGCAACTCGGCGAAGATGGCACGCAGCTCGGGCAGTCCCGTGAGCCCACCGTAGTTGCGGGTGTCCAGCCCGTTGCCGTCGCGATAGTCCTTCCCCGGCAGCGAGAGCAGAGCGTCGGAGAGGTCGAGCTGCGCCGGCGCCGGCTTGCCACGCGTCAGGTCGAGGGCGAGGTCTTTCGCCGCGAGATCAGCGTAGGCGCCGGTCAACCGCTCGTGCTCGGCGGCGAGCTCGTCGGCGGTCAGCTGCGGGACGGCTTTCTGAGCGGGCATGGCGTACCTCTCGATCGCGGACGGCCTCGGTGCGCGGGACGGCGTGGCGCCGGTCCGGTTGCGCAGATCGATCCTAGTAGGCGTCGACGACGGCCGGTGGGGCCTTCCGTCTCAGTTCCGTGCGGACTCTCTTCTGCGTGGGCTCTCCTCCGTGCGGTCTCCCCTCCGTGCGGTCCCTCCTCTGGGCGGTCCCTCCTCCGTGACGCCTCGCGTCGGGCGCCATTCGACCGGCGCTCGGTGCTCGAGTGACAGCGGGGCCTCGGATGGATCTGACATATGTCCCCAACTGCCCTGACGCTCCTGCCTGTGGACAGGCTGCTCACCCACAGCCAGTCGTCGCGAATCCCAGGCAGTTCGGGCATGTCAGACCCCCTCCGTAGAATTGTCACAACGCATAGGTTTCTGACAGAGCGGTCGGGAGGGGGTCCGATGACCAACGACGCAGCGCCCAGCACGCTCGCGGAACAGCTTGCTGCCCTTGAGGCCCTGGTCGCGCAGATCGCCGCCACCGATCCCAGCCAGACCACTGCGGCCACGGCGGCGGAGGCGTCCATCCTGGTCCACCGAGCGATGGAACGTCTCGACGCGCAGCGCATCGGCTGGCTCGGCACGGTGCACGCCGACGGGTGGTGGGCCCAGGAGTCGGCCCGCACCTTTGCCCACTGGATTGCCGCGTCGCACGTACTTCCTGTCGGCGCGGCCCGGCGACTGGGACACATCGCCGCGACGGTCCGCTCGACTCTGCCCGCGACAGGTGCGGCTACCCGGGCCGGCGAGCTCACCAGCGAACACACCCGCCTCCTGGTCACCGTCGCGGCAACCTCGCAGGCGCGGCGCCTCGCCCTGGACGCCCTCTTCCCGGTCGACGGCGAGCCGGGCGCCGCACCCGGTCCCGATCATGGCGACCGGGCGAGCTCACCTGACACCGAGGCCGGCACACGCAGCGGGTCGACGCACAGCGCCCGCGGCGAGGACATCCTCGTCGACCTCGCCCGACGCTCCTCGCTGCGCGACTTCCAGACGATCGTGCGCCGCTTTGCGGTGGTGTCCGACCCCGAGGCGGACGACCGCGGATACAGCCAGGCTCTCGAACGCGAGTACGTGGATCTGGCTCCGACGCTGGGCGGGTACCACCTGGCCGGCTTCCTCACCCAGGAGCATGGTCAGATCCTGTCGACTGCACTGCGCTCCGTCACCGGCGTACCGGCGGCAGGCGATACCTTGAGCGCCGGCCGCAGGCGTGCACTGGCGCTGACCGGGCTGGCGCAGACGTTGCTCGACCACGGGCTGGGCGCTGTCCCGACGCCCGGTGAGCCGTACCCGGCCAACGCGACCGTCCCCGGTGACGCGGCAGATCCCCGCGGCGCGGCTGCCCCCCATCACGCCGCAAATCCCGGTGATGCGGCAGATCCCGGCGAGGCGACAACGCCCGCGGAGACCGACGCCGGAGACCGCGCGGTGCTCAGCAGCCCGGGAAGCCGGGTGCGACCCCACCTCAGCGTGCATGTCTCCTTCACCGAGCTAGCCCAGCTGATCACGGGTGACGGACCGGTCCTCACCGGACCGAATCAGACCATCTGTACTGCGGAGGAGTTGGCCCGCCTTCTCTCGGCAGTCGGCTCGTACTACGAGGACGGCAGCGGACCTGTTCGGCGCGCGGTGCTGCAGCGCATCGCCGCGGACTGCGCGATGACGAGGCTCGTGTTCGGGCCCGACTGCCAGATCCTGGACGTCGGGCGGACCGCACGCACCTTCACCGGTCCACGACGCCTCGCCGTCATCGCACGGGACCAGCACTGCGTATGGCCCGACTGTCACGCACCACCCATCGTCTGCCAGGTGCACCATGCAACCGTTCACTGGGCCGACGGCGGAGGTACGAACGCGCGCGATGGCGCGCTCCTCTGCTGGTATCACCACAGCGAGGTCGACGCCAAGCGGATCGCGATGTCATGGGCCGACGGATGGCACTTCGGTCCGCCCGGAAGCTACCTCTCGCCGGGCATCGGCCACGGAGGCGCTGACCCGCCCTCATCCAGCTCCCCCGATTCCGGTTGACCGAGCACCGCCCGGGCTCGAACGGCGCCACTCCGGCGGACGGTGCGTCACTTCCGGTCGACAGCTGGAAGACGCGCGGAGAAAAAAGCGACGCGTCCGAGAACCGTAGCTCTCGGACGCGTCGCTCCCGGACGTACCGAACCTAGTCGGCAGGCGGGGGAGGCGGATTGCCCGACCCCGCGCGCGGCGGGTTGTACGGATCGATCGGCTGCGTGGCGTTGTCCGATCCGGCACCCGGCTGGCCGTAGCCCTGCTGCGTCGGCTGACCCGGCTGGCCATAGCCCTGCTGCGTCGGCTGACCCGACTGGCCGTAGCCCTGGGGCTGCGTCGGCTGACCGTACGGCGGCTGCTGGCCGTAGCCCTGCTGCGTCGGCTGACCGTACGGCGGCTGCTGGCCGTAGCCCTGGGGCTGCGCCGGCTGACCGTACGGCGGCTGCTGGCCGTAGCCCTGCTGCGCCGGCTGACCCGGCTGACCCGGCTGACCATAGCCCTGCTGACCGTACTGCCCGAAGCCCTGCACCCCTCCCGCCTGCGGCTGAGCGTCCTTCTTGCGCAGGACCCGCCACAGGATGAGACCGAGGATCGCCAGCAGGAGAACACCGCCGCCGATGATCGCCCACAGCACCCATCCGGAGCCTGAGTCGTCGTTGTCCTCGGCTACGGCGCCGGGCTCCCGATCACCGGTCGGTTCGGCGTCCGGTCCGGACGTCTCGTTCTCGCCGGACTCCGTGGGCTCGTCCGGCCCCGTGGGCTCGGCGGTCTGACCGCCGGAGCCGGGCGTGCCGCCCGGGATCGCCGATGCGCGTGCGGAGATGTCGGTCACCTCGCCGATCGGAGGCAGCCAGACGACGGTGTTCGTCCCGTCGAGCTCTCCGGTGTGCTCGGTCACCGGGCCGGGGAACGTGATCGCGATCCGGATCTCGAAGGACTCCAGAAGGCCGGCTGGCAGGCCCTCGGTGTCGCTGTCGAGGTCCGACATGTCCATCGTCCCGGTGACGACGAACTCGTCGCCCTCACGGGTGATGGTCAGGTCTTCGCCGGTGGTGCCGCCGGAGTTGAGGTCGTCCAGGGTCTGACCCTCGAAGATGATCCTCGTGCCCGTGTACCCGTCCTGGGCGTAGGGCTCGGCCCTCGCGCCCTCGGGCATGTCGGACAAGATGTCACCGGAGTTCTCGTCCCAGAAGGACTGCGGGTCCTCACCCATCATCTCGGCAACATCGTCGGAGAAGGCCATCACCATCGAGCCGTCGACGGTGTCATCCTCGCCGAGGACCAGCTCCATATCCATGCGGAAGCACCCGGCAAGGACAAGGCACATCGTGGCAAGAAGGCCGATGAACGCCGCCTTGCGGCGCGTGGTTCCTGTCGTCATGCGGACCATGATGCCGTGGACCTGCTTCCAACCGCGACCCCGACGCGTGCCGCAGGCGTCACGATGCGATCACGAAGGCCGCATGGCCGCGAAGGCAGCACACCCCGCACGCTCAGGCGGACAGCGACAGCTCGCGCACGGCACCACGCTCGAGGCCCAGGGTCGAGGCGAGCGTACGGCCGGGGTAAGCACCGCGGAACAGTCCACGCTCGCGAAGGATCGGCAGGACGCCGTCGACGACGCCGAACACGTCGGTCTGCAGCGACGAGGGTGTGATGACGAAACCGTCGACGGCGTCGCCCACGAACCACTTCTGGGCAAGATCGGCGAGATCGCCGTGCGTGCCGACGACGGTGACGGAGTCCAGCCTGGCCCGCTCCCCCTCGATGCTCTCGACAAGCTCGAGCCGCGTCCGTGCACTGACCCGGTCGTGACCCGTGACGGCGTACAGCTCGACGAGCACGAGAACGTCGTCGGGGTTACGACCGGCCTTCTGCGCGGACTTGCGCACGCGCTGTCGCTGGGCGTAGGCGGACGCCTCGTCGTGGGCAAGGATGCGCACGACGTCGGCGAGCTGGCCTGCCGTGTCGAGCGCGAGCGCTCCCTCGGCTCGCACCACCACGGGGGGCAGGCTGGCGCGGTCGGGACCCGCCGCTGCGGCGTCGGACGCCCAGTTCTGGGTCACGGCCCGGATCGTCGCCGCCGTCGTCCCAGCACCGGCCTGCCACGCTCCGCGGCCCCGGCTGGCGGCGTCCACCGCGTTTGCGGCGGCCGCGACGTGCACCGGGTCGATCGCTGACACCGAGATGGTGGGGACCAGACCAATCGCGGCGGTGCGTTTGGCCAACCGCGACGAGATCACGGCAGCGTCCAGCGCGCCGCCGTTCGGAGAGGCCGAGTCAGACTGCAGGCGGAAGTCCTCGTCGAACGCGACGAAGTCGAGCAGCCCGCGCTCGGCGGTCGCAACGATGTCGTACAGGCGCTCGGCGTCGAGCGGCACCGGGCGGCGAGTGCCACCGATGCGCCACGTGCTGTGCGGAGCGCCCGCCGCGCTGAGGTCGAGCCCGACGACCAGGGGCCGGTCGTTCCGCAACCCTGACCGCGCGGAGCGGACCGGAGAGGCGAGGGACTGGGAGGAGCGCGCCGAGGAGGAGCGGGTCGAGGCGGGAAGGGTCGAGGCGGGAATGGTCTGAGAAGAACGGTAGGTCGACATGAGGTGTTCGCTTTCGCCGAAGCGCCGACGCCGCGCGGAACAACGGTTCCGGGGTCAGCGGGGGTCTGATGATCTGGGGGAATCCCGGGCGGCGGACGAAACGTCCGCGCGGCGCGGGAGAGGCGTGTTACGGCCGGTGCACG
>JBQGOU010000230.1:0-5785 GCA_052086865.1 Cellulomonadaceae bacterium | reverse complement strand
CGGACGGCATGTTCTCGGCGAGACACAGGTATCCGGTGACCGCCACGGACAGCTCGAGCGTGGCGGCGGCCACGACGGTGGCCAGCACCGCGGCGGCGCCGGCCATGTCGGACTTCATCGCCTCCATGCCCTTGGCAGGCTTAATCGACACGCCACCGGAGTCGAAGGTGATTCCCTTGCCGACGAGCGCGACGCGGGCGGCCGGCTTGGCGGGGGCGTAGACGACCTTGACCAGTCGGGGCCCGCGCTCGGAACCCTTGCCGACGTTGACCAGGCCGCCGTAGCCGCCGGAGGCCAGAGCCTTCTCGTCGAGCACGGTCGCCTTGATGCCCGCGGACTTCGCCTCCGCCTTCGCACGGTCGGCGAATGCGGCGGGGAACAGGTCGTTGGGCGCGGTGTTGACCAGGTCGCGCACCGTGTGCACCGCCTGCGCGACGACCCGGGCCCGGGTTGCGACGGCCTCGGCCGGCGCGCTGCCTGCCAGCGGGGTCACCACCACGACGGCGGCCGTGGGCGGCTCGTCAGGCGTGCGGTAGGTGTCGAAGGCGTAGGAACCGATCAGGGCGCCCTCGGCGACCGCGGCGAGGCTCGCGTCATCCGCTGCGGGCAGGCTCACCGCCACGCGCGGGACGCGGACGAGCTCGCGGGTCGCGGCGCCGGCCGCACGGCGCAGCACCTCGGGATCACCAGCCCCTGCGGCGTCGCCCAGCCCGGTGATGACGAGCACGGGCGCCTTCAGCCGAGGATCGGCCGGCAGCCGGCGCACCTCGTCCGCGGCACCGCTCAGGGCGAGCGTCTTCGCGGCCGTGACGAGACGGGTGCGCACGTCCTCGGGCAGCGTGTCGGCACCGACGAGCGTCACCGTGTCTGCGGTGCGGACGGCGCCCACCACGAGGGCGTCGACGTCGAGGGTGGAAAGGTCAGCGTTGGTCAGGGTGAGTTCAGCCACGTGTGTGATCGTAGTCCGCGTTGCGGGAGCCGGTACGCTCGGAGACGTGTTCGCACCCCTCGTCGCCGCAGTTCTCACGACGAGCGTGGTGCTTGCGCTGTGGGCGCTGTGGTTCGTCGTCCGCAACCGTGCGGTGATCCTGCGGCAGCTGTGGGGCGCTGGTGTCGTCGAGGTCCTGCTGGCGGTTCAGCTTGTCGCCGGCGGCGTGGCGGTGTCCGGCCGCACGGGTGTGGACGCGGTGACCTTCTGGGGCTACCTGGTGACGATCCTGTTCATTCTTCCGGTGGCGGCCGTCTGGTCGTTCGCCGAACGCACGCGGTGGAGCTCGGTGGTGCTGCTGGTGGCGGGCCTGACCGTCGTCTTCCTCGAGTACCGGCTCGTCCAGATCTGGGGTGGGGCATGAGCGCGCAGATGTCGAGTCCGGCGCAGCGCACAGGCACGGGATTCGGGCGCGTGCTCGTGCTCGTCTACGGGATCTTTGCGCTTGCGGCGAGCGCTCGGGCCGGGGTCCAGCTGGCGACGCGGGCCCATGAGGCGCCGCTCGCCTACGGCCTGTCCGCGTTCGCTGCCGTGGTGTACGTCGTCGCGACCGTCTGCCTCGCCCGGGGCACCGCCCGCGCGCGCCGGCTGGCGTGGGCCGCCGTCGGGGTCGAGATGGCCGGCGTCCTGAGCATCGGCGCGCTGTCCTTCATCCGCCCCGAGCTGTTCCCCGAGCCGACCGTGTGGTCGCATCTGGGCCAGGGCTACGGCTACGTCCCGCTCGTCCTGCCGATGATCGGGCTGTGGTGGCTGCGCCGCACCCGCCCCGCCGCGGCTCGACCCGAGGCGGCGCCCGCCCGGACCCGCTCGTCCACAACCCAGGAGGGTGCATGACCGACCGACCCGTCCGTGAGGCGACCGACGCCCCGATCTACCACGCTCTGTTCACCACTGTGTTCCGGCGCATGGACGCCGAGCGTGCCCACCACGTGGCGGCAACGCTCATCCGTGCGGCCGGCCGAACGCCCGTCCTGCGCGATCTCGTCGCGGCGGCGCTGGTGGCGCGGCCCGGGGTGCGGCTGTTCGGGCGCACGCTGCCCGGGCCGCTCGGCCTGGCCGGTGGCTTCGACAAGGATGCGGGCGCGGTCGAAGGACTGAGCATGCTGGGCTTCTCCTTCGTGGAGGTCGGCACCGTCACCGCGCGCCCGCAGCCGGGCAACGAGCCGCCGCGGCTGTGGCGGGTGCTCGACGAGCATGCGCTGCGCAACCGGATGGGGTTCAACAACGCCGGTGCCACCGCCGCGGCGGAGCGCCTGGCCCGGCTGCGGCGCACCGGGCGGGGGCGGCGAGCCGTCGTCGGGGTCAACATCGGCAAGAGCAAGGTGACGCCGGCGGACCAGGCGCCCGAGGACTATGCCATCAGCGCCCGGCTGACGGCGCCGTATGCCGACTACCTGGTGGTCAACGTCTCCTCGCCCAACACGCCGGGACTGCGCGACTTGCAGGCCGTCGACTCGCTGCGGCCCATCCTGCAGGCGGTGCGACGCGCGGCCGACGACGCATGCGCGCGCCGGGTCCCGCTGCTGGTGAAGATCGCCCCGGACCTTGCGGACGAGGACGTGGACGCGGTGGCCGACCTCGCCCTCGAGCTCGGCCTGGACGGCGTCGTGGCCGTCAACACGACTGTGGCGCACGATCTCGGACCGGGCGGGCTGTCCGGGCCGCCCGAGCTCGACCGTGGCGTGGCCGTCGTCGGGCGGCTGCGCGACCGGCTCGGACCCGATCCGGTCGTGATCGGGGTGGGCGGCATCAGCACGGCTGCGGACGCGCGACGCTACCTGGCGGCCGGGGCGAGTGTGGTGCAGGCGTATACGGCGTTCATCTACCACGGACCGTTCTGGGCGTCCCGGATCAACCGGGAGATCGCGGGCCGGCGCCGCGCGCGGACACGATGATCCCCCCGGAGTGGACCTGGTTCCTCGAGGATGCGGACGGGGCGCACATCGACGTCCACACCCCCGTGCTGGCGACCCAGCTCGATGCCGAGGAGTGGCTCGGGCTGCGCTGGCGGGAGCTAGCCGCGAGCGGAACCGCGCGGGCCTCGCTGATGCACCGTGGCCGGCAGGCTACGCCGACGCTGGATCTCGTGGCGGCCCTGCGCGCCGGCGAGGGATGGTGAGTCAGGCCGTTCCGCAGCCGTCAGTGCGTGCTCAGGAGGGGAACTGCCCGTGCTTGACCATGGGCTTGGGCAGCCGGGCCCGGCGGATCTGGAACACCCGCATCACCGCGTACCACCGCAGCGACTTGTTGACCTTGTCCGCTCCGAACTTCGCCACGAGCTTGGCCTTGAGCTTCTTCCACATCACGACCGCGTCGATGATCGTGGCGAAGACGACGACGTAGAGCAGCAGCGTGGTGATCAGGTTGAGCTGCAGGTTCTGTGCCGTGAACATCACCGCGACCATGAAGACGACCGCGATGATCAGGAAGTACTCGCCGAGGCTGCGGCGCGCGTCGACATAGTCGCGCACATAGCGCCGTACCGGACCACGGTCACGCAGCGGCATGTGCCGCTCGTCGCCGGTCTGCATCGCCTTGTACTGCTGCTCGCGGATCTCCCGATCGCGTGCTCGCTGCGCCTTGCTTGCCGCGCGGCGGTCCGTGGGCACGAGCGGCACCTTGTTCCGCGCCTCGGCGTCCTTGCGCCTGGGCGTGGGCCCCTCCTTCTTCCCGGGCGCGGCGTACGGCTCGGGGGTGGTCGGGGTGCTGGCGTCGATCGGCTCGTCGGCCTTGCCGGGCTTCTTGGAGAACACGCTCCCAGGGTAGTCGACCGCTCGGGCTGCTCAGGCCGGGCGGTAGGCGACGCCGACGGCGCGGGCCCAGCCGTCGACGTCGGCGGGCAGCTCGGGGCTGGGTGCGGCAGCGCCGAGGCGGGCCACGACGTCGGTGGCGGCGATGCGCTCCCCGGAGCGGGCAAGGAACCGCCCCGCGACCAGGCCGCGGGCCACCTGTTCCTCCCCGCGCCAGAAGGTCTGCTCGAGGTAGACGACTCGGGGGTCCCAGCCCAGCACGCGCGTGACCAGGTCCACGCGCTGGCCCAGGGTGAGCGAGCGCCGGTAGGTCATGGTGGACGCCGCGACGACGGGGTACCACCCGAGCCGGGACAGGGCCGCGTACGCCCCCAGATCGGCAAGGAAGTTCGCCCGCCCGACATCCATCATCTGCAGGTAGACGCCGTTGTTGACGTGGCGATACAGGTCGAGGTCGCCGGGGTGCACGCGCAGACGTGTGCGCGAGGGGTCGAGGACGCCCTGTCCGGGTACCGCCCGGCGCGGGTGCAGGGTGGCCCACGTGAGCTGGAGGGTGCGGGTCATAGGTGCAGGGTAGCCGGGGCGCCGTCGGTCCTGGCGTGCGCGGGCGATGCGGGACAATGCAGCGGTGCACATCGTGATCGTCCCCGGCACCGGCTGGGGGTCCGAGGCCGGGCGTGTGGGGGACCAGGTGGCCCGCGCCTGGGGCGAGCGCGCGCCCGCGGACACCTGTGACGTGGTCTGGCTCAGCGACGGCGGACCCGGCTTCGCCGCGGCCCTCGCGGCGGACGCGGCGCACCGGCCCGACGACGTCGTCGTCCTGGACGCCGCAGCGCTGGCGCATCACGCCGGCGGGGCGTCGACCCGCGGCCCCGATCTGCTCCGCGGCACGTCCGTCCCGCTCGGCCTGGCTCTGGCCGGAGCGCGAGACACGGGCGCCGCGCGCGTCGTCGTCGGGCTGGGTGGCGCCCGCGACGCGGTGGGCTGGGCCGACGGCGGCGTGGGTCTGCTCGCGGGGCTGACCAGCCCGACGCCGGCGTTGATTGGCGGCGTGGGGGCGCTGCGTGCGCTGCACGAGGCCGACCTGCCGGACCTGCGCGAGCTGCGTGCGGACCTGGGGCGCCAGCGGTGGCTCGTCGCAGCGGCCTCGACCGACCCCCTGCTGGGGCCGCACGGGCTCGCCAGCGGCCTCGTCGCCGCCGGCGCTCTGACCCCCGCCCAGGCCCAGGAGGTTGAGGGGAGCCTCGGCGACCTGGTGCAGCTGCTCGCCGCTCGTCTGGGCGACGGGCTCGCGGGACTCGACCTGCTCGGGCGCACCGCGCCGAACGCCTCCGCGCGGGCTCGTGACCTGGGCGCCAGGCCCGCGGGGGCCTGCGGCGGAGGCGCGGGACTGATGCTCTCGATCCTCGGCACGCAGACCGTCTCCGGCCTGACGCTGACCGCCGATCACGCCCGGCTCGACCAGCGGCTGGCCACCGCCGACCTCGTGCTGTGCGTGCCGCCGGTCCTCGACGCCCACGAGGTGGACCACGGGGTGACGCCGTTCGTGGGCGCCCGCGCCCTCGACCAGGCCCTGCCCGCCATCGTGCTGACCGGCGCCAGCCACGCCGGCAGACGCGAGTGGTCCGCGCTCGGGGTCAGCGCGATGTACGAGACGGCTGCGCGGCCGACGATGCCGGGGGAGCGCCCCCCTGCGCCCGCGGAGGCTGTCGCCGCCCTCGCCACGTCCGCTGCGCGGACCTGGTCGCGCTGAGGGCAGGACGAGGAGCCGTGCGCGATAGCCTGGGAGCGATCCGGGTCGGAACAATCGGGCAGACCCGCGTGTTGGACCATCCACGACAGGCTTGCACCCACTGTGGCGCGGGCACCTTGCACACCAGCGGAGAGACACATGACGGAGACCACCGAGACCACCACCCACGGCGTCGTCCTGACCGATGTCGCGGCGGACAAGGTCCGCAGCCTGCTCGAGCAGGAGGGCCGCGACGACCTGCGTCTGCGGGTCGCCGTCCACCCCGGGGGATGCTCCGGCCTCATCAACCAGCTC
>JBQGOU010000229.1:0-5796 GCA_052086865.1 Cellulomonadaceae bacterium | reverse complement strand
GCCCAGTTCTGGGCGGTGGGCACCTCGCTCGGCGTGCAGCCGGCGGCGAGCCTGGTCCAGGTCGCCGCGGAGCACGGCGCGCACGTGGTGATCATGAACGCCCAGCCCACGCCGTTCGACCCCTACGCCGACGAGATCGTCCGCGACCCGATCCCGCAGGCGCTGCCGGCCCTGGTGGCACGCACCTTGGCCTGAGCAGCACCTGCCGGTCAGGGTTCAGCGCGCGTCGCTCTCCTCGCTCTCGATTGCCGCGCGGCCGGCCTCCAGGCGTGCGACCGGGACGCGGAAGGGCGAGCAGGAGACGTAGTCGAGGCCGACGGCGTCGAAGAACCGGATCGACTCCGGGTCGCCGCCGTGCTCACCGCAGACCCCGAACTTCAGGTCCGGGCTCGCCGCACGCGCCTCCTCCACGGCGATCCGCACCAGCCGGCCCACGCCGCGCACGTCGATCGACTCGAACGGGGAGACCATGAGGACTCCCAGCTCGGTGTACTCCGCGAAGAACGCGCCCTCGACGTCGTCGCGGGAGAATCCCCACGTCGTCTGCGTCAGGTCGTTGGTGCCGAAGGAGAAGAAGTCGGCCGCCTCCGCGATCCGCCCGGCGGTCAGCGCCGCCCTCGGCAGCTCGATCATGGCGCCCACCGGCAGGTCGATGGTCACGCCGTGCTGCTCGCTGACCTCGGCCATGATCTGCACCGCGTCGTCACGGACGAGGTGCAGCTCCATGAGCGAGGCAACCAGCGGCACCATGATCTCCGCGTGCGGGTCACCGCCTGCGGCGCGCCGGGCCGCGACGGCCTCGCAGATCGCCCGGATCTGCAGAGAGAACAGACCTGGCACCACAAGCCCGAGCCGCACGCCGCGCAGGCCGAGCATCGGGTTGGCCTCGTGCATCCTGCGCACCGCGGCCAGCAGGGCCACGTCGTGCTCGTCGACCTCTCCGCGCTCCTCAGCGAGCGCAACCTTCACGCTCAGCTCCGTCAGGTCCGGCAGGAACTCGTGCAGCGGCGGGTCGATGAGCCGGATCGTCGTCGGCAGCCCGTCCATCGCCTCGAGCAGGTCGACGAAGTCGGCCGTCTGCAGCGGCAGCAGCTCGTCCAGGGCCTGCTGACGCTGCTCGTCGCCCTCGGCGAGGATGACCCGTTCGATCAGCACCCGGCGGTCCCCGAGGAACATGTGCTCCGTGCGGCACAGCCCGATGCCCTCCGCGCCCAGGCTGCGGGCCCGGCGCGCGTCGTCGGCGGTGTCAGCATTGGCCTCGACGCCCAGCCGGCGCGCGGAATCCGCATGCCGCAGGATCTCGTCGACCGCCCGGACCAGCTCCTGGGTGTCGCTGTCGCCGTCCGCCTGCGCCAGCGCCGCGTCCAACCCTTCTTCGAGGTAGGTGGTCACCGGCGACGGCATGACGGGCACATCCCCGGCGAACACCTCGCCGGTCGTGCCGTCGATAGCGATGGTGTCTCCCTCGGCAACCGTTACGCCCGCGACGGCGAAGGTCCTCGCCACGGGGTCCACGACGAGCTTCTCCGCCCCCACCACACAGGTGCGGCCCATCCCCCGCGCCACGACGGCGGCGTGGGAGGTCTTCCCGCCGCGGGCGGTGAGGATTCCCACCGCAGCGATCATTCCGCCCAGGTCGTCCGGGTTGGTCTCCCGGCGCACCAGGATGACGTCCTCGCCGCGGGCGGCCCACTCCTGCGCGGTGACCGGGTCGAACACGGCCCTGCCGACGGCGGCTCCGGGCGAGGCGGCCATCGCCTTGGTCAGCAGGGTGCTGGCGTCGGTGGCCGCGGCGTCGAAGCGGGGGAACATCAGCTGGGACAGCTGTGCGCCACTCACCCGCGTGAGGGCCTCGTCCATCGTGATCAGGTGCTCGTCCACCAGCGACGCGGCGATGCGGAACGCGGCGGGCGCGGTGCGCTTGCCCACGCGGGTCTGCAGCATCCACAGCTTGCCGCGCTCGATCGTGAACTCGACGTCGCACAGGTCGCGGTAGTGGGTCTCGAGCTGGCGCATCGCGCGGCGCAGCTCCGCATAGGACGTCGGGTCGATCTGCTCGAGGTCGGCCAGGGACTTGGTGTTGCGGATTCCCGCGACCACGTCCTCGCCCTGCGCGTTGACCAGGTAGTCGCCGTAGTCCCCGGCCTTACCCGTGGCGGGGTCGCGCGTGAAGGCCACGCCCGTGCCCGACGTCGATCCGAGGTTGCCGAACACCATCGTGCACACGTTGACAGCGGTGCCCAGGTCGTGCGAGATGCGCTCACGTCGGCGGTACAAGCGGGCGCGCTCGGTGTTCCAGGAGTTGAACACCGCGACGATCGCCAGGTCGAGCTGCTGACGAGGGTGCTGGGGGAAGGGCCGGCCGGTGTGCTCGAGGACGATGTCCTTGAACCGGGCGACCAGAACCCGCAGATCGTCGGCGCCCAGGTCGACGTCGGCCGTGACGCCCTTGGCGGCCTTGGCGTCGTCGAGCGCTGCGGCGAACAGGTCGCCGTCGATGTCGAAGACGGTCTTGCCGAACATCTGGATCAGCCGCCGGTAGGAGTCCCACGCGAAGCGCTCGTCGTGCGCGATCTCCGCCAGGCTCTCCACCGAGGCGTCGTTGAGCCCGATGTTCAGGACGGTCTCCATCATCCCGGGCATCGAGAACTTCGCGCCGGAGCGCACCGAGACCAGCAGCGGGTCGTGGAAGTCGCCGAGCTGGCGTCCGATGGCGTCCTCCAGGCGCCGCAGGGCCATCGTCACGTCGACGCGGAGCTCCGGTGGAACCTCCCCGGTGCGCATGTAGGCACGGCACGCGTCCGTCGTGATGGTGAACCCGGGCGGGACCGGAAGCCCGAGCCGGGTCATCTCGGCAAGGTTCGCGCCCTTGCCACCCAGCAGGTCCTTCTGGTCCTTGTCGCCCTGGGCGAAGTCCTGAACGTACGTTGCCACGGTTGTACCTCCGAGGGTCCGACCGTGCGACGTTGCCCGGCCGCTCACAGCAGTGTCGCCGCCCGACCCCCGCCCGGCACCGGGACCAACGGCCTAGCGGAGGAGGCTGCCACAGGGTCCACGGATGTCTACGTGCGCGGCACGCGAGATCCCGGACGATTCCAGCGTCCTCCAAGGTCACCCCTTGGGTCAAACGTCACACGACTTCGCGCCCGCTGATGCCTACCGTGGGCAGGAAGGTGTCGGGCAACGGTGCTCGGCGCCCCGACGAGGTGGGACACGATGAGAGTGGCCGTCAAGCACAACGACGTCCGTGTCGACGCGCTGGGGCGCGTCTGCGGACACGATGCGGGTGCCACTCTGGTCCGGCGGATCCTACGCACGTTCGGCGACGCCGAGCTGATCGGCCCCGGCCCGCGCCGCTGCGAGGGTTTCGACATGGTGCCGCTCGAGTTTGTCGACGGCCGCGAGCGCGTGGTCATCTCCATGGATGTCATCGACTCGGTCGACGTGTGGCGCACGATGTCGCGCACCTGCCGCGACCCCCAGGTCATGAACTTTCTGTGGTGGTCCACGTCGCGGTATGCGAGCCGGGTGGAGCTGGCCTCCCTCGCCCTGTCCTGCGCGCTGTTCCCGACCTTCGCCAACTCGGAACGCACGGCCCACGAGGTCCGTGAGATCGTGCAACGCTGGGAGATCGCTCCGCTCGTGGACAGGACCCGCGTCGCCTGGGTGAACCTGGGCTTCCGCCACGAGCACGTCCAGCCGCGGCGGCGCACCAGCCTGCCGATCGTGCTCTACCCGGCGATCTACCTGTCCGAGCGCAAGCGTCCCGCGATGTTCCTCGACATTGCCACCCGCGCCCGCCAGCGTGTCCCGCTGCAGGTCGAGATGCGGTTGACCGACACCGACCTGGCCGGCGCCATGGCAGCATCGCTTCGGTCGGCCGACGGGGTGTCGGTGGGGCCGCTCATCGCGGACCGCGATGGCTACTGGGACGCGCTCGCGCGGACGACGGCGTTTCTGGCCACCGCCGCCGAGGAGTCGTACGGCATGGCGTACGTCGAGGCGCTCGCCGCGGGCGCGGTGGGCATCTTCCCCGAGCTGGAGTGGGCGCACGCGCTCCTTCCCGACGGCTATCCCTTCGTGTACGCGAACCCCGCCGAGGCCGAGGACCTGCTGGTGCGCGCGGTGCGCGAGCCGGCGACCTGCCTGCGAGAGATGGACCACGCCGCCGGCGGCGACTTCCAGAAGTGGCTGCGCGAACGCCACGACGACGACCTGTTCGAACGAGCGATCGTTCGCGCCGTGACGGAGTGGTTCTCATGACCCCTGCGGCTGTTCCCCTTGCGGCCGCGGCCGACTATGATATGAGCACGGTCCGAGTCGGTGACGACTCCCGCACCCGCGGCGACCGTCACCCCTTCGCACCTCGACCCCGGTCACACCACCCCGTGATCGTGGATCAGTGGCGCACCCCACGACCGCCCACGAGGCGGTCCCGACAGAAACAGGTTCACCATGTTCACCCTCTTTGCCATCCTCACCGTCGCCTTCCTCGTCGTCGGCTGGACGATGCTCGCGCTGCGCGGCACCCGCTGGGACGTCGTCGACGCCTGGCAGAGCCGCGCCGTGCCGCACACGACGACGGGCACGCGCCTCGTCGAGCGCGTCTGAACCCGATCTGCCTGCGGGCAGGGCAGTCGCGTCAGCTTGCCTCGGCGCACCGGAACGTCGTCCGGTAGTCAAGCGGCGCGACGCCCACCACCCGGCCGAAGTGATGGCGGAGCAGCGCCGCGGATCCGAAGCCGCACGCGTGCGCCACGGCCTCGACGTCCAGATCGGTCTCCTCGAGCAGGTGTTGGGCGCGCAGCACCCGCTGTCCCACGAGCCAGCGCATGGGGGTGGACCCGGTCTCGGCAGCGAAGCGCCGCGCGAAGGTCCGCGGTGACATCAGGGCGCGTGCCGCCAGCGACTCGACCGTGTGCGGGTCGCTCAGGTGCTCCGCGGTCCACTCGAGGACCCCGCGCAGCGAGTCGTCCGTGCACAGCGGGACGGGCTGCGGGATGAACTGGCGCTGACCGCCGTCGCGCTGGGGCGGCACGACCATGCGTCGCGCGATGGCGTTCGCAACCTCGCTGCCCAGCTCGCGCCGCACCAGATGCAGGCATGCGTCGATTCCGGCCGCCGTGCCGGCGCTCGTCACGAGGTCACCCTCGTCCACGAACAGCACGTTCGGGTCGACCGTGAGCTCCGGATGGGCGCGGGCGAGCTCCGCCGCGTGCCGCCAGTGCGTCGTCACCGTCCGCGTTCCCACAACGCCGGCCGCGGCGAGCAGGAACACCCCGGAGCAGACACTGAGCAGGGTGGTGCCGCGGGCGTGGGCGTCCCGGACCGCCTGCAGCACTGCGGGGTCGTACTGGTCGCGCACCGCCGTCGCGGGGATCGCCAGCAGGTCGACATCCTCGAGCGCGTCGAGGCCGAGAGCGGGCACCAGCGGGACCTGCGCCGCCGTCTGCACCGGAACGCCGGGCCGCACCCCGACGATGCGGAAGTCGAACGGAGGTACGCCGTCGTCGGTTCGGTCGACGCCGAACACCTCACACAACACGCCGAACTCGAACAGGGTCAGCCCGTCCGCCAGCAGGACGCCGATCTTCCGCAGCATCCCGCCACGGTAGCCGGTTGGCAGAATATTGTCGACCACGGTCTTTTCTGCCACTCGTCGCAGCGGGCGCGGCGTCTCAGGGTGGAGTCATGAACACTTTTCTGGGAACCCTCGTCATCACCCTCATCGTCGTCGGCTGGGTCGTGCTGTTCCTTCGTGGGACCCGGTGGGACGTGGTCGACGCCGTGCACCGG
>JBQGOU010000228.1:0-5805 GCA_052086865.1 Cellulomonadaceae bacterium | reverse complement strand
CTGCTGTTGCTGCTGTTGCTGCTGTTGCAGCTCGCGGCCCTCGTGACCCGCCAGATCCGCCAGATCTGCGTCCGAGGGGTTGGCGTCGATAGGCACGGCCGCGCGCTGAGCGGTACGGCGCGCGGCCCGCCCGACGCCGATTCCGCGCCCCGGACGCGCCATCTGGCCGCCCAGGACCCAGGTGTCCTTGCTGCCACCGCCCTGGGAGCTGTTGACGACCAGCTGCCCCTCGGGCAGCGCGACCCGCGTCAGGCCGCCCGGGAGCACCCAGACGTCGTTGCCGTCGTTGACGGCGAACGGACGCAGGTCCACGTGCCGGGGCCGGAGCATGCCGTCGATCAGGGTCGGCACGGTCGAGAGCTGGACAACGGGTTGCGCGATCCAGCCGCGCGGATCGGCGATCAGCCGACGACGCATGGCGTCGAGCTCTGCTGCGCTTGCGGCGGGCCCGACCATCAGCCCCTTGCCCCCGGACCCGTCGACGGGCTTGACGACCAGCTCACCCAGACGGTCGAGCACCTCCGCCAGGGCCTGAGGCTCCTCGAGCCGCCACGTGTCGACGTTGCGGATCAACGGCTCCTCACCCAGGTAGTAGTGGATCAGGGCCGGGAGATAGGTGTAGACGAGTTTGTCGTCGGCCACCCCGTTGCCCACGGCGTTGGCGATCGTCACGTTACCGAGCCTCGCCGCGTTGAGCAGCCCGGGGGCGCCGAGAACCGAGTCCGCCCGGAACTGCACCGGGTCGAGGAAGTCGTCGTCGATGCGCCGGTAGATCACGTCCACCCGCCGTCGGCCCTGCGTCGTGCGCATCCACACGCGCCCACCCGCCACGGACAGGTCACGGCCCTCGACGAGCTCGACGCCCATGAGGCGGGCCAGCAGGGAGTGCTCGAAGTACGCTGAGTTGTACACCCCAGGGGTCAGCACGACGACGGTCGGGTCGTCGACGCCCTGTGGTGCGGCAGCAGTCAACGCGGCCAGCAGCCGCGCGGGATAGTCGTTAACCGGCTGGATCCGCATCCGGGCGAAGAGCTCGGGGAAGGTCTGCGCCATGGCGCGGCGGTTGGAGATGACGTAGGACACGCCGCTGGGCACCCGGACGTTGTCCTCCAGCACGCGGAACTCACCCTCGTCGTCCCGGATCAGGTCGATGCCCGAGACATGCACGCGCACCCCGTTCGGCGGCTCGATCCCGCGGGCGGGACGGAGGAAGTTCGGCGAGGACAGGACGAGCGAACGCGGCACGACGCCGTCGGCGATCGCGTGCTGCGGGCCGTAGATGTCCGCCAGGAACGCCTCAAGCGCCCGCACCCGCTGCGCCACCCCGGGCGCGACGACGCCCCACTCCTTCTCGGAGATGACGCGCGGGGCCACGTCCAAGGGGAACGGGCGCTCCTCCCCTGCGAAGTCGAAGGTCACCCCGAGCGCGAGGTAGGAGCGCGCAAGTGCGTCGGCGCGCGTGCTCAGCTCGGAGGAGGTCATGGCGGACATGGCGCGATGGAGGTGGGCGTAGGCCGGGCGGACCTTGTCCCCCGCCAGCATCTCGTCCCAGGCGGCGCCTTGCGGGTACTGCGCGAACACGTCGTCCATGACCAGCACTTTACCGATCGATTGTCACCAACATGTGTCATGGACAGCTGTTGATCGCCGGTATGTTACGGGCATGTCGACAGGTGGGTGGACCGGCCTTCTCTCTCGCGCCCTGCGGATCGCCGGGGACGTCGTACGCGCACCGGACTCCGGCCGGGGTCGGCCGGACCGGCGCGCCAGCTCGCCGCAGACGGCCTATCCCGGTGACTTCACGGGCACGGTGCGACCGGCCTATGCCCCGGACCTGGACGGCGACGCCGATCCGGGCGAGATCGTCTGGACCTGGGTTCCCTACGAGGAGGATCACAGCCAGGGCAAGGACCGCCCGGTCCTTGTCGTCGGGCACGATGGTCCGTGGCTGCTCGGACTGATGCTCACGAGCAAGGACCACGGCCGGGGCACCTCGAGCCGCCCCGGAGGCCCGACGTGGATCGACATCGGCGCCGGTCCGTGGGACGCCAAGGGGCGCGAGAGCGAGGTGCGCATCGACCGCGTGGTACGCATCAACCCCGGCCAGGTGCGCCGCGAGGGCGCGATCATGGACCAGGCCCTGTTCGACAGGGTCACGGCGCTCCTCACCTAACCAACCCGAGCTGCGGCTCGACGCTCCCGGCTTCTTGACTTCTGCTCCCGACTGGTAGTGTTGTGCCCTGCGTGTCCGCCCAGGTCGGCGGACACAGGTCCGACACCTCTCCACGGGTCCCCACCCCAGTCCCGGTGCCGGAGCAGTCCTCTACGACCTGTCAGCTCAACCAAGAGAGTCCACACGTGGCAAACATCAAGTCCCAGATCAAGCGGATCCGCACGAACGAGAAGGCTCGTCTGCGGAACAAGGCCGTGAAGTCCGAGCTCAAGACGCACGTGCGCAAGGTGCGTGAGTCGGTCGCCGCAGGCGACAAGGAGGCCGCCACCAGCGCCCTCCAGGTGGCGTCGCGCAAGCTGGACAAGGCGGCGTCCAAGGGCGTCCTGCACAAGAACCAGGCGGCCAACCGCAAGTCTGCGCTCGCAAAGGCTGTCGACAGCCTGTGAGACCTCGCTCGGCCAAGGCCGGGCAGCGAAGGCGCCGTCCCCTCGGGGACGGCGCCTTCGGCGCGTCTGGGCCCGACCACGTGCGCTGACCGACCACATGCGCTCCTGAGTTCGAGGAGCGCGCTCGGCGTTGCAGGCCTCCGCGTTCGGGACGCGGCGCGTCAGCGGTTCACGGCCTCACAGATGCGCAGCACCGCACGTTCGACGGCGAACACGGGGTCCCGGCCACCGCCCTTGACCTCCTCGTCCGCATCCGCCACGGCCGTGATCGCGGCCGCAAGACCTTCCGGCGTCCAGCGCTGCAGCTCCCGGCGGGCGCGCTCAACCTGCCAGGGCGCCATCCCCAGGCTCGAGGCCGACACTCCTGCGCGCCCGCGCATCGCGGCGACCTTGGCCAGGGCCCGCAGCTTCAGCGCGAGCACCGCCACGATCGGCACGGGATCCACCCCGGTGGCCAGGGCGTGGCGCAGCAGCGTGACAGCCTCCGTGCGCTGCCCAGAGACGGCGGCGTCGGCGACCTTGAACCCGGTCGCCTCGACCCGGCCGCCGT
This sequence comes from Cellulomonadaceae bacterium, assembly GCA_052086865.1. GTDB lineage: Bacteria > Actinomycetota > Actinomycetes > Actinomycetales > Cellulomonadaceae > Flavimobilis. The sequence goes on along the minus strand of JBQGOU010000228.1, from coordinate 2,636 downwards.
AGTACGTCGCAACCACCTGCTCGTTGATCGTCCCGGTCGTGTCCGCCACGAGCTGGGCGCAGGCGGAGGCCAGCTCGCGCAGGTCGCTGCCGACGGCCTCGACCAGGGCGCGCACCGCAGCCGCATCGGCCCGCCGCCGCGCCCGACGGAACTCGTCGGCGGCGAAGGAGACCTTGTCGGCGTCCTTCTTCACCGGCTCGCACACCGCTTCCGGCGCGCCGCTCGCCCGGATCGCGTCGAGCATCCGCTTACCACGCTGCCCGCCGCGGTGCTCGATGACGAGCACGACGTCGGGTGCGGGGGCCGCGACGTAGTCGACCACGTCGAGGATGAGGTCGTCCGTCGCGCTCTGCGCGTCGTGGACCAAGACGAGGCGGCGATCAGCGAACAACGACGGACTGGCCTCGACCGCAAGCATGCCGCGCGCGTAGGTGGCGGCCTCGATCTCGGCGACCTCGGTCTCCGGGTCGGCCTCGTGCGACAGCTCGCGCAGGCGCTGGACCGCGCGCTCGACGAGCACACCCTCCCCGCCCTGGACCAGCACCACGGGTGCCAGCTCCACCTCGTGCCACGTGGTGGTCGCACCGGTGCGCGCGCCACGGGCGCCGCTGGAGCGCGTACCCGCGGACCGTGATCCGGCGGGTCGCGAGCTGCTTGCGGGGGCGCGGGGAGGCATGCTGTCAAGGATCCCACGACCGGCCGACATGCGTGCCGCGAGCACGGTGCCGGCCCTCCCGGTGGCACATTGCGCGCAGGGCCGGGAACGCGAGGACCGTGAGCAGGACGGCCACGGTCAGGTAGGCACGCAGCACGGCGCCGCCTGCACCGCCTGGCCACGGCACCTGTGCCGCGGGTGCCGCGGCACAGGTGGTGGCCACCCACCCGATCCAGGCCGTGGCCCACGAGGCGACCGTGGCCAGCGCGAGCGCACCGGTGTGCCACACCGGTGCGAGCAACGCGGCGAGCACCCCGCACACGGTGGCGGGGACCAGTGCGGGCGCCGCGAGCAGGTTGGCTGGCACGGCGTAGGTGGCAACGGCGGGTTCGAGCAGCACGATGATCGGCGCACAGGCCGCCTGAGCCGCCGTCGGGACCGCGAACGCGAACGCCGCAGGGCCCGGCATCACCCTGCCCAGAAGTCGGGCGAGCGGCGCGACACCGAGAACGAGCGCAGCCGTTGCGGCCACCGAGAGAACGAAACCGTAGGAGCGCGCGAGCCACGGATCGAGCAGAAGCAGGCCGATCACGCACGCGGCCAGTGCGGGCGCGGCGCTCGCCGGGCGGCCGCGCGCGATCCCCACCATCACGATGGCGCCCATCGTCCCGGCCCGCACGACGCTGGGCTCGGGCCGCACCAGCACGACGAACGCGGCCATCACGGCCGCCGCAACCCCGGCTCGCGGGAGACGGGGCAGACGAACCGCCGCGGCAAGGGCCAGGACGGCAGCGGCGACGATGGCGAAGTGACTGCCCGAGACCGCGGTAATGTGCGTGAGCCCGGTGACCTTCATCGCGCGGTCGAGCTCCGGGTCGAGCATCGAGGTGTCGCCGACGGCGATGCCCGGCACCAGCGCGTGGTGCGGGGCGCCCAGGTCCCTGGTCACCGCAAGCATCCCGTCCCGCGCCGCGCCCGCGAGGCGCAACAGCGCGGCGGGCGGCGCGACTGTGCGCGGTGGCGAAGGACCGCGCACGATGAAGCGCTCCTTGGCCCCTCCCTCGTCGACGGGACGCATCCTCGCGTCGGTCTCGACGGTGGCGCCGAAGCGCGCATGCGCCCAGGCCTCGTCGCCGAGGACCACAACCGGCACCCCCACCCGCTCAGTGTGCTCCGGGGTGCGGATCTCGTGCAGCACGCCCTGCACACGGAACCCGTCCGCGCCCCACGGGGAGCTGGTGGCGCGGGGGTCCGATGTGATGCGCAGGAGCAACGTCACAGTGTGCGCGGAGGTGGCGGCCTGCTCCCCCAGTCGCGTGTGCTGCGCGGCTCGCTGCACGACGACGCTCGTGAGCACGGCGGCCGTCACCGCCAGGACGGCGACCATCTGCCCGCCACCCGCACGCCACCGCTGCGCAGGCACCGGTCCGGACCGGCCCCCGTGTGGAGCACCGGTGCGAGTCAGGCCGCACGCCAGACCGAGCAGCCCCGCACGACGTAGCACCAGACGACGCAGCACCACGCCCAGCACCACGCCCAGCACCGCGCCCAGCACCGCGCCCAGCACCGCGAGGCAGAGCACGACGCCCAGCACCGGCAGGGCCGCCATGGCGGTGGTCGCGGATGCGGGCAGCGCGGTGACCGCGAACGCCGTGCACCAGGCGGCAAGCGCGGCGGGCACGAGCCGCAGGTCCAGCGTCATGTGCGCACCAGCCCGTCGAGCCGCGCAAGGATCGACGGCCCGATCCCCGAGACGTCCCCGAGCGACTCCAGCGACGTGAAGGGACCGTTCGCCTCCCGGTGCTCGACGATGCGCCTGGCCAACACCGGCCCGATGCCGGGCAGCGTCTCGAGCGTGCCCGCGTCCGCGGTGTTCACGTCCACGACGCCGCCAGCGTCCGCTCCGCCACCGGCGACCGCACCCGCACCCCCGCCCGCACCGGAGTCACCCGCCGCGGGAGCCGCCACCGGCGGGGGCTCG
>JBQGOU010000227.1:0-5812 GCA_052086865.1 Cellulomonadaceae bacterium | reverse complement strand
ACCGCTGCCGGCGTCAGCCCGCGACGATGGCGAGCTCTCCGGCCGCACGGACGATCTCGTCCAGCACCGCCCGCACCACCTGCCGCGGCTCTGAGCGCGTGGTGCGGTGGCGGGCGATCACGTGCCGGGTCCCGGTACCGGCCAGGGCGGTGACCTGGACCTGGTCGCCGTCGCCCCCGTGCAGTGCGAGGGACGGCAGAATGGCGACGCCCAGCCCACCGGCGACCATCGCCAGGGCGACGTCGTAGTCGCTGTACTCATGCGCGCTGCGCGTCACGCTCGTCAGCGACGCCTGGATCCGCTCGGTCGCCTGGTGTGCGGCCGCGCGCGGGTCCACCGCCAGCCAGCTGGCGTTCTCCAGGTCCTGCAAGGTGGCGGGTGTGGCCGCGCCGGGCGGCAGCACCACCAACCACGGCTCGTCGAGGATCGTCACGTCCCGCATCCCGCGCGGCGCCTCGCGTCCGGCGGGGCTGTCCCCCTCGATGACCAGGAGATCGATCGTCCCGTCGCGCAGACGGCGCTGGCCGTGCACGTCGTCCAGCTCGCGCACCACCAGCTCCACACCGGGCAGCCGCTCGTGCAGGTCTGCCACGAGCGGGACGAGCAACGCCCGGATGATGGTCTGAAACGCGCCGATGGTCACGCGCCCGGTGATGTCCTCCTGCATCGAGACGAGCGCGCGCTCGGCCTCGAGAAGCTCGGACTCGATGCGTTCCGCGGCGTCGGCCAGCACGCGACCAGCCGCGGTGAGCACCGCACCGCTGGGCTGTCGGTCAAGCATCGCGGTGCCCGTCTCGGCCTCCAGACGGGCGATCTGCTGGGAGATCGCCGACGGCGTCAGCCGCAGCACGTCCGCGGCGGCGAGCACCCCGCCGGCGCGATGGACGGTGAGCAAGATCGCCACACGGCGCGGATCCACATGCATGTAGACGACCTTAACCCAGGGTGGAGAAGAGTTCGATTGATCTACATGCGTTTGAGGCTCACGATGGTGCCTGTGAACGAGTTCGTGGCCACAGCGGCCAGCATCGCCGGATGGGTCGGGGCCCTGTGCACCGTCTCTGCCTACGCCCTGGTCACCCAGCGGCGGCTGTCCCCCGAGTCCCTGAAGTTCCAAGGCATGAACCTGGCCGGCGCGGCGCTGCTCGCCTGCAGCTCGGCGAGCAGCGGAGCGTGGCCGTCCGCCGCGTCCAACCTCGTGTGGATGCTCATCGGCGTGCAGGCCGTCATTGCGGCGAGGCACATGGTGCGCGCGGCGGTGGCCCGGCGCGTACGCGCCCTGACGGAGCGGGTGCGCGAGCACTCGCTGCTGACGCAGCGCCGCGGCTCCGCCCCGGCCTGGACCGAGGTGCCGAAGCTGACGACGGCGGCGGGCACAGGCGGCGAGCTTCCCCGTCCCGTCGCAGACACCGCGATGATGCAGCTGACTCTGGCAGGCTCCGCGATCAACCGGTGAGCGCCGTGGCGGGCCGGACCATCACGGCGGAGCCGGTGTCCGGCAGCACGCTCACGTGATCGATCGTGACGAAGCCGAAGCGTGCGTACAGCCGCTCGCTCGACGGAGTGGTCGCCTCCAGGAACACCGGCATCGGCTGACGGTCCACGGCGGCAATCCGGTGCCGGAGCAACGCGGTCCCGACGCCGCGGCCGCGCGCCTGTGGCGCGGCCGCGATGTCGTGGAAGTACCAGTGCGGTTCACGTGGCCGGAACGCATCGACCGCACGCTGATGCCGCAGGGCACGCCGTCCGGCGGGGACGATTCCACCCGCCACGGCTGCGATCCGCACCCCGAGCGGTCGGTGCGGCACGGGCGCCAGAACCGGTCGCTCCCAGAGCAGGGCGCCCAGCAGGGCGCTGTCGTCGGCGAACGCCACGTCAACCGAGTCGACTCCGCCGGACCGAATCTGTTCGCGATAGGCACGGGTGAGCCAGCGCGCACGCGTGCGCTCGCGAGGGAAGATGGCGCACCACACCGGGTCGGCGTGGAAGGCGGCGGCGAACAGCGCCGCCAGCTGATCGGTCTGATCCTTCGACGCACCGGTGATGTGCACGGCACCCCCTTGCTCGCGGTCGGCTCGCCGGCGCACTGCGGATGTGCGCTGCGCCTACGGCGAGACTATCGGCGTCATGCACGCCTCGTTCGCCACGAGGATCTGCGGGTCCCGTTCTCAGCCCCCTGAGGGACGGGCCGCATCCTCCAGCACGAGCGCGCGGACCGCCTCCGGGCGCGCGTTGGCGACCAGAGCGCGAGCAGACCGCCCAGGGAGTGGCCGACCAGCACGACCGGCACGGGGCGTCGAGGAGGTCGAAGACGTGCTCGCGCAGATCCGGGGCGAGGATATTCCGGTCCTCGCGCCAGTGCGACACAAGATCCGGCCAGGCCGGGCCCGCCTCGGTCAGCCCGTGCAGCACGGATGCTAGACCGCTGCGACGCCCAGGACGTCGTAACCTAGGTGAACCATGCCGTTGGTGAAGCGCTGCTCGTCACGAAGACGAAGGTCGAGCCGGACGCCGTCGGGCCAGAAACCCAGCCCGCCTCCGAGCACGACCGGGCACACGAAAACCCGCACCTCGTCCACCAGCCCGGCGCGCAGCGCATGCGCGGCGAGCGTCGGACCGTCCACCGTGAGGTCGGCGTCGGTGGATTCCTTGAGTCGCCGCACGCCCTCGGGGTCGAAGCGGCGCTCGAGGCGCGTGCGTGCGGTGACAACGGCGGGCAGGGTGGTGGAGTAGACAACCTTCTGCGCCGCCGTCCACAGCCGGGCAAAGTCCGCCGAGCGCGGGGACTGGGCGGCGGCGGCGGGGTCGGTCTCCCAGACCTCCATCATCTCGTACATCCGGCGTCCGTAGAGGTAGGTTCCGTAGCCCTCGGTGTCCGTGTTGATCACCTCGAGCACCTCCTCGTCGGGCACGGCCCACTCGAAGCGGCCATCCGCGTCCGCCACATAGCCGTCCAGCGAGGAGATCATCGAGTACACCAGGCGTCCCATGGCTGCTCCCCGCGTCGGCATCACTGGCTCACGGCGCAGACCAGCGCTGGAGCGCCGTAGCCTTCCGAGTGTGTCACGACCAGCCACCGGCCGCGCGGGGTCAGCGCAGCTCGGACACGCGGGCCGGCCTGGCCCCCGGCGCGACGAAGGTGCTGGGCTGGGACGCGGCGGGAACTGTGACCGCCGTCGGGCCGGAGGTGGAGCGCTTCCGCGTGGGCGACGAGGTCTGGTACGCGGGCGACGTGAGCCGCGACGGCACCGACGCGCAGCTGCACGCTGTCGACGAGCGGCTCGTCGGACACAAGCCGACGTCGCTGACCTGGGCGCAGGCCGCGGCGCTGCCTCTGACCGCGATCACGGCGTGGGAGTCGCTGTTCGAGCGCTTCGCGCTCACGGCGCAGGGCACCGGCACCCTGCTCGTCGTCGGCGGCGCCGGCGGGGTGGGCAGCATCATGACCCAGCTCGCCAAGGCACTGACGCCGGTGACCGTCGTGGCCACCGCGAGCCGGGCGGAGTCGAGGAGCTGGGCGCTGTCCATGGGCGCGGACGCCGTGGCCGATCACCACGAGCTCGTGGCGCAGGTCCACCGCGTCGCCCCCGACGGCGTGCACTGGGTGTTCAGCCCGCACACCCGCGGGAACATCGACGCCTACGCGCAGCTCCTCCTGCCGTTCGGGCACGTCGTCGCGATCGACGAACCACAGGGGCTGGACACCCTGGCGTTGAAGCCCAAGTCGATCGCCTTCCACTGGGAGCTGATGTTCACCCGCTCCCTGTTCGGGACGCCGGACATGGCGCAGCAGGGGCGCATCCTCGACCGCATGGCGGACCTGGTGGACGAGGGCCGGGTGCGCAGTACCCTGCACACGCAGCTGGACGGTTTCGACGCGGCCACGCTGCAGCGAGCACACCTGCTGGTGGACTCCGGTCGAGCGATCGGCAAAACCGTGGTGACCTTCACGCAACGCTGAGGCGGCGGCGCCTACGCTCCGGGCTGGCGCTCCTCGGCACGGGCGATCTGCTCCTCAAGCTCGTGGCGCATCTTCTTGCCCTCGTGTGTGTGCGCCTTGGCCGACAGGCCCAGCGAGTGCAGATGGTGCTTGGCCTCGCCCACCCGGTCCGCGTCCAGCGCGGCGAGCACGAGCTGGCGGCCCACCTGGGGGTCGTGCTCCTTGGCGCGCCAGTGCCCGACCCCGAGACCGAGGGCGTCAACAGGCGCGTCGGCGCCGCGCAGCACGGCGATCCCCTCGGCAAGCGCCCTTCCCGTGGTGTCCCGGTCCGCGGCGGTGACCAGGCGGCGCACCGCGCCCTCGCGGTCGTCGTGCAGGGACAGCCGGGCGAGCTCGATCAGCGGGTACCAGGCCTTCGGGTGCCCGGCAAGCTCCTCGGCGAGTGCCCACACGGCCAGATCGCCGCGGCGTTGGCGTTCCGCTGCCACACCCTCGTCCGACGCGGGCGCCGTGAGGGGGTCCTCCGCCGAAGGCTCACTCGCACGCCGGCGGACGATCTCGACAAGCGCCCGGAAGGCATCCGCGTTGTTGGGATCGTCGTTCAGCACGGCGCGCAGGGCGTCCTCGTGGACGGCATCGCCCTGACGGGGAGCCGAGGTCGGGCGCCGCACGCCGACGGTCGATGCGGACCGCGGACGCTTGATCAGTTTGCGTAGCTTCGGCAGAAGAGCCATGACACGACCTTAGCCGTCCCATGACGAACACACAGGGGAACGACGTCCCTGCGCCCGGCGCCGGTGGCCACGCCGAGGGGACCGCTTTGTGGATCCTCCACAACGTGTCACGGCTATGCTCACCCCATGGTCCGTTCCTCGACGCGCGCCACCGCTGCGGCCCGGCGGTCCGGATCCGGCCGCGCGGGCGCGCATGAGCCCACCGATGCGCCCACCCCTGCCCCGGCCGAGAACGAGCACGTGCGGCGGCTGCGCGAGGGCAACGACTTACTCACCAGCGCGGCGCTGCACCGGCTCGACGCCGACCTGTCCTGGTTCCGTAGCCTGCAGGCCGAGGACCGATCGTGGATCGGCCTCGTCGTGCAGTCCGGAATCTCCTCCTTCATCGCCTGGTACGCGGACCCGACGACGGTGCCCAGCGATGTGTCGGACATCTTTGCGACTGCACCGCCCGAGCTGACCCGGTCGATCTCCCTGCAGCACACCCTGCAGCTGGTCCGGGTGATCGTCGAGGTCGTCGAGGCCTACTCCGACCGACTGGCGGTGCCCGGCGGGGAGCGCGACCTGCGTGAGGCGGTGCTGCGGTACTCGCGCGAGGTCGCGTTCTCCGCAGCCGAGGTCTACGCCCGAGCCGCAGAGATCCGCGGCGCCTGGGATGCCCGCCTCGAGGCGTTGGTCGTCGACGCGCTGGTGCGCGGCGACAACGACGACTCGCTGCGCTCGCGGGTGGCGGCCCTGGGCTGGAGCGGCACCGGGGCAGTGCTCGTCATGGTCGGGACCACCACGCGCCCGCTCGACGAGGTCAAAGCCGCCGAGCTGCGCCGGGCCACCCGGCGGGCTGTCGACGACTCGCTCGTCGGCATCCAGGCGGACCGCGTCGTGCTCGTCCTGGGCGGTGAGGGCGACCTGCAGAGCGCCGCGAACTCCCTCGTCAGCCGCTTCGGCCCCGGCCCCGTCGTCATCGGGCCCACCGTCGCGTCGGTGTCCGAGGCCGGGACATCCGCAACCGCGGCGCTCGCCGCTCTCGCCGCGGCACGCGCCTGGCCGCACGCACCCCGTCCCGTTCAGGCGGACGACCTGCTGACCGAGCGGGTCCTGATCGGGGACCGCTCGGCCCGGCGCACCCTGGTCGCGCAGG
>JBQGOU010000226.1:0-5821 GCA_052086865.1 Cellulomonadaceae bacterium | reverse complement strand
GCCGCGGATCCGGCGGTGGTGCGTGCGGCGCGGCTGCTCGCGCGCCTGGCGGCGCACGGCGTCGGCCCGGCGGATCCCGAGACCTGGTACTACGGCGGGCAGGTGACCAGCAGCGCCCCCGTGTGGCGTGAGGACCAGCAGGTCCCCGTCTCGCCGTCACGGCTCGAGACGGTGAGCACCTGCGCGCTGCGCTGGGCGCTCGAGGCGGGCGGTGGCACCGCGGCCGAGGCGTTCAGCCAGTCCCTCGGCACGCTTGTGCACGAGATCGCCCAGGAGTTGCCCGAGGGCACCCGGGAGCAGCTGCGCGCCCGGCTCGACCAGCGCTGGCCCGAGCTCGGGCTGCACGAGGGCTGGGTCGCGCGCACCCTGCGGGTGCGCGCGGAGGCGATGATGACCCGGCTGGCGCAGCATGTCGCCGCCTCCGGCCCGGTGCTGGCGGTGGAGGAGCCCTTCCGGCTGGAGATCGGACGCGCCGTCCTTGCCGGGTCCATCGACCGGGTCGTGCGTGACGGTGACCGGGTGCAGGTCGAGGACCTCAAGACCGGCAAGGTCATCGCCTCCCGCGAGGCGGCGGAGGTCAACCCGCAGCTGGGCGCCTACCAGCTCGCGGTCGATGCCGGAGCCCTCGAGCAGTGCGCAGGCCATGCGGTCAGCGGGGGAGCGCGCCTCGTCTACCTCGACGCCGGGTCGCGGGGGCCGACGCAGCGCACCCAGGAGGCGCTCGACCGGGCCCAGGACCCGACGTGGGTGGCGGACCTGGTCGCGCGGGCCGCGACGACCATGAGCGGCGCACGGTTCGAGGCGCGGGTCAACGCGCTGTGCGACCGCTGCCCCGTGCGCCGCAGCTGTCCGCTGCAGGCTGAGGGCCGGGCCGTCGGTGGGGCGGCGTGTCCGACGCAGGAGGAGAACCGATGAGCGAGGACGTCACAACCGCCGTCCGGCTGAGCGCCGTCGAGATCGCCGATCTGCTGGGGCGACACCGCCCCACCCCTGAGCAGATCGATGTCATCGAGGCGCCGCTCGAACCCCTGCTCGTCGTCGCCGGGGCGGGCTCGGGCAAGACGGAGACCATGTCCGCACGTGTGGTGTTCCTCGTGGCGAACGGCCTCGTGGCCCCCGACGAGGTGCTCGGCCTGACCTTCACCCGCAAGGCAGCGGGCGAGCTGGGCGAACGCGTGCGCCGGCGGCTGGCGGCGCTCGAGCGTGCGCTACGCCGTCAGGGTGAGTCGCTGCCGGGCACGCCGCTGGACGGCGGCCTGCTCGCCCTCGTCCGGCGCCCCACCGTGTCGACCTACAACGCCTACGCCGCCCAGCTGGTGGGCGACCATGCGCTGCGCCTGGGCATCGAACCGGGTGCCCGCCTGCTCGGCGAGGCCAGCCAGTGGCAGCTGGCGTCCCGCATCGTCGAGGACTGGCCCTATGAGCTCGCCGTCGATGCGGCGCAGTCGACCGTCGTCGACGCGGTCCTTGCCCTGTCCGCGGCACTCGACGAGCACCTGCTCGACGTGGCCGAGGCGAGCTCCCGCATCCAGGAGATCGTGACCGTGATGGCCGCCGCGCCGCCCTGCGGCAAGCGCAGCAGCCAGTACGCCGGCGTCGTCAAGGTGCTCACGCGGCTCGAGCAGCGGGTGGCACTGCTTGACCTGGTCGCCGAGTATCGACGCCGCAAGCGCGCGGCCGAGACCATCGACTTCGGCGACCAGATCGCGCTTGCCGCAACCCTCGCCGAACGCTTCGCCGAGGTGCGCGAGGCCGAGCGCGACCGGTTCCGCGTCGTCCTGCTCGACGAGTACCAGGACACCTCCTACGCGCAGGCGCGCATGCTCGGCGCCCTGTTCGGCCAGGGCCACGCCGTGACCGCGGTCGGCGACCCCTTCCAGTCCATCTACGGCTGGCGCGGGGCCAGCGCGTCCGGGCTGTCCCGGTTCGCCGCACAGTTCGGCGGTGAGGGCGGTGCCCGCAGGCTGTCGCTGAGCACGTCCTGGCGCAACGACGAGGCCGTTCTGGCGGTGGCGAACACGGTGGCCGCCCCGCTGCGCGCGCAGCCCGGCGCGGTGCCGGTCGACGCGCTCGGCGCGCGTCCCGGTGCCGGCCCCGGACACGTCGAGGCGCATCTGCTGACCACGGCCGCCGAGGAGGCGCAGGCGATCGCCCGGTTCGTCGCCGAGCACTGGCGCCCGCGGTCCGGCGGGCAGGGCGGGACGGCCGGCGGGCAGGGCGGGACGAGCGCCGCGGTGCTGTGCCGCAAGCGCGCCCAGTTCGGCCCAATCGAGCTGGCGCTGCGCGGCCTCGGCATCCCCGTCGAGATCGTCGGGCTCGGCGGGCTGCTCAGCGAGCCCGAGGTGGTCGATGTCGTCGCGTTGCTCCAGGTCGTGCACGACCCCTCCCGGGGCGATGCGCTGATGCGCCTGCTGACCGGCCCCCGCCTCGCGCTGGGCGCCGCCGACGTCTTCGCCGTCGCCGACCGCGTGCACGAGCTCGCCGGGCACCACCGCCGCCGGGGCAGGTCGGGGAGCGCCGGGGACGCGCCGGGGGAGCACACAGCGCCGGAGCCGGACCTCGTCGACGTCCACTCGATCGTCGACGTGCTGGACGAGCTGCCCGCGCCCGGGTGGACGAGCAGGGCCGGGCGCACGCTCTCGGCCGCGGCCCACGAGCGACTGCAGAGCCTCGCACGGCTGCTGGACGATCTGCGCTCGCGCACCTACCTGTCGGTGCCCGAGCTCGTCACCGCGGCCGAGCAGGCCCTCAGCCTCGACGTCGAGATCGCGCTGCGCCCCGGAGCGCGCCGGGCGCGGGCCACCCTGGACACGCTGCGCGAGGTCGCCGCGGCCTTCGTCGACGGCGAGCCCGAGCCGACGCTCGGGGCGTTCCTGGCCTGGCTCGATGTCGCCGAGTCGAATGAGAACGGGCTCGACCAGCCGGTGAGCGAGCCGGATCCGGACGCGGTCCAGCTCATCACGGTGCATGCCGCCAAAGGTCTGGAGTGGGACGCCGTCGTCGTGGCCGGGCTGGCCGACGGCTCCTTCCCGACCCCGACGGCCGCAACCCCCGACGGTCCGCGCGACTCCGGCTGGCTCACCTCGCTGCGGGCGCTGCCCTATCCGCTGCGCGGCGACGCCCCGGACCTGCCGCGCTTCGACTACGCCGACGCTGAGGACGTGAAGGACCTCGAGGAGCGCCGCAAGGCCTTCTGCGCCCTGTCCGGGGCCCACGAGGTGCGCGAGGAACGCCGCCTCGCCTACGTGGCCGTGACCCGCGCGCGCTCGCGGCTCGCGCTGACCAGCTCCTGGTTCCGCACCGGCAAGGGCCGGGTCGCCCCGTCCCCGTTCCTCACCGAGATCGTGGACGCGGGTCAGGCCCGCGTCGTGCGCTGGGACCCGGAGCCCGAGGGGGACAACCCCGCGCTCGATGAGGTGCAGACCGCTTCGTGGCCCACCGACCCCGGCCCCCAGGCGCGCCGGATCGTCCGCGAGGCGGACATCGTGCGCGCCACTGCGCCGGGCTCCGGGCCCGCGGATGGCCCTGGCCTCGCCCAGCGCGCCCGCGCCGGGGACCTGGAGGCCACGGCCGAGCTGCTGCTCGCCGAGCGCCGTGCCGCCACAACCACCGCGGACCACGTCCACCTGCCCTCCCACCTGTCCGCCTCGGCCATGGTGCGCCTGGCCGCGGACCCGGTCGGCTACGCCCTCGACCTGCGCCGTCCCGTGCCGGCCCAGCCGTCCGTGCAGGCCTACCGGGGGACCCGGTTCCACGGGTGGGTCGAGCGCTACTTCGGCTCACCCACGCTCGTCGACGTCGAGGACCTGCCGGGCGACGAGGATGACCAGGACATCGACCTGAGCGCCTTGCAGGCCGCGTTCCTGGCGAGCGAGTGGGCCGCGCGCGAGCCGGTGGCGGTCGAGACGGATGTCGAGACGCCGATTGCGGGGCGCATGACGCGGTCGCGTATCGATGCGGTGTTCGCGGACCCGGATCGCCCGGGCGGATTCGTCGTCGTCGACTGGAAGACCGGGCGGCCCCCGCAGGACGAGACGGCGATCCGCGCCCGGGAGGTGCAGCTCGCCGTCTACCGCCTCGCCTGGTCGCGGCTGCGCGAGGTGCCGATCGAGCAGGTCACGGCTGCGTTCTTCTACGCGGCGACGGGCGAGACCGTCTACCCGCGCGAACTCGTGGGCGCCGACGAGCTGGTCGAGCTCGTCCGGCGCGCACAGCAGGTGCGGCTCAGTCGGTGACCTGATCCACCGGGTCCGCGGTCGCGTCGTCCAGGTCCAGCAGCATCTCGACCGCGTCGTCCACGATTTCGGGGACCTCGCTGCGCACGCCGTGCAGCAGCCAGCGCGCGAGCGCGATCTCGCTGCCGAGCAGGGCACGTTCGACCAGGTGCGGGTCACGCAGCTCGGTGCGGCGCAGCTGATACGCCTCGACGATGGACTCGACCGCCGGCTCCGGCGCGGCAGCGAGCAGCCAGCTCAGGTCGTCCGCGGGGTCCGCCACCCGGCACTGGGACCAGCGCACCACCGCGCTGACCTCGTCCCGGTCGACCAGCAGGCTCGTGCCGTCCAGATCGCCGTGCACGACCGTGGGCTGGAAGCGCCACACCGCGACGTTCTCCAGCTGGGACTCCCAACGGCGCAGCAGACGCGCCGGGACCCGCCCCGTGCGCGCCGCCTCGTCCACCTCGGCCAGGAGCCGGTCCCGGTACTCGGTTGCGGCGTAGGTGGGCAGGCCTAGGTTCTCGACCAGGGACGTGGGCAGCTCGTGCAGCGACCCCAGTGCGCGCCCGATCGCCGCCGCGAGTCCCGGACCAGAACGCAGCCGCGCGGGGTCGAGCGGACGGCCGGGAAGCCACGGGTAGACCACGGCCCGGCCGCCCTCGGGCAGGGCCGCGAAGCCGGCGGGCCGGGGAACCGCGAACTCGAGGGCGCCGTCGTCCACGAACGGCGCGAAGGACTGCACCAGCGCCATCTCCGCCTCCAGGGCCGCACCCGCGGCCGCGGTGCGCGGGCTGCGGACCACCCACCGGCGGTGGTCGCCGTCCGTGAGCAGCGCGGAGTCGAAGCCCTCCTCCGCCGCATCCAGCGGACGGGCGGTGTGCACGTCCATCCCCACGACGGCGGTCGTCGAGAGGGCGGCGAGGGTCAGGGCGGAACGGTGCACGGGTCCACGGTACGTCGGCGAGCACGCCGGTGCCGCGCACCCCGGGGGCGTGTCCCCGGTGTCCGTGGCGCCCACCGCGTGCTCGTGTCCCGCCTGCACGGCGATACCGTGGCGGTATGCCTGCCTCTTCCGTCGACTGGACCCAGCTGCCGCTCACCCGCTCCGACGTCGACCGGGACGCGGAGCGCCGCCGCGAACCCGGACTGCTCACCGCGCTGCGGGCGGACCGGAGCACGCGGGTCACGCTCGTGCGAGGCGCCGAGCTTGCCGTCGGGGACGACGGTGCCCTGGCCCGCCTGAGCCCGCAGGAGCTCGCGGGGATCGACGACCCGGCCACCACGTGGCTGTTCCTGGGCGACGACGCAGCCGGGGCCGACCTGGCCCTGGTGCTGCCGCGATCCGCGGCCGAGGACCGGGTGGACATCGAGGGCGTGCCCGCCGGCGGATCGGCCGCCCAGGTCGTCGCGGCGCACCGCTGGGCCCCGCTGCGCGACATGGGGCACGAGCTCGATGCGCGCGACGTCGGGCTTGCGACGACCGCCGTCGCGCTCGCGGCCTGGCACGGCGCCCACCCGCGCTGCTCGCGGTGCGGGGAACGCACCACGGTGGTGCAGGCCGGCTGGGTGCGGCACTGCCCGGCCGACGGGACGGACCACTTACC